>NZ_JAVJQN010000052.1:0-32167 GCF_040218245.1 Coleofasciculus sp. E1-EBD-02
AACCCAATGGGTAAAACTCAATTGGAAATGTTCCTAGCTGAATACTCATCTATATTCCATGTCTGCGTATGTGAGACAGCCAATCATCTCCTCTGGGATAATAAATTCAACAAGTCTCAATGGAATACACATTTACAGCAGACATACGGGATAAACAAGCGTCACGCCAATGGAGTGATCGCCTTTAGCCAAGGAGCGGTAGATGCTGCGTCGGCTAACCGTCAGCGCCACGTCAAGGTGCTAACTGCCAAATTCAAATCTTGTGAGAAGTGGATAAAAAAGACAGAACGCCAGCTAAAGAATGCTCGTAAATTTTACCGTAGGAAAAACTGGCAAAATAGTAAGACGGGCTGTCAACTACCTCTTTCGGTGTCTATTCAATACCGGGATACTAACTGGCAGAACCTACGCTTCCAACTGCACCACAAAAAGCGCAAACTAAACCACTATCAATTACAGCTCGAGTACCTTAAAGCGGCTCCTATTGGGGTTACTATACCCAAGGGACAAGCATACATAGTAGGAGCCGCCGCCGAAACAGAAGGGAATCAGTCTTGCCAATGGGACGGGCAGACAATCAAAATTCGGGTTCCCTACTCTCTAGAGGGTAAGTTCGGCAAATATGTCTCATCTAAAATTGGAGATTTTCATCGGAATGTTAACCGATTGCCAGCAGAGGGCGCTAAAACCTGGCACTTCTACCGGAAGGATGGCAGATGGTGTGTAGCGGTACAATTCACTCCAGCACCAGTCAAACAGATATCTAGACCAATTCAGTACGGGTGTATTGGCATAGACTTGAACCCAGGTTCAATCGGTTGGGCATACATCGATAAAGAAGGCAATCTCAAGCACCATGGGCAGATATCGATTCAGATGGGTTTACCCCGTGGCAAACAGGACGCCGCCATCAGACATATCTGTTTCCTACTTCTGGATATGGCGATTTTCTACCAATGCCCGATTGTGTGTGAGGAGTTGGACTTTTCCGGCAAGAAAAACCAACTTAGGGAGAAAGGGCGCAAGTACGCCAGAATGCTATCTGCTTGGGCATACAGCCGCTTTTTCGAGCTACTAACCGCCATCCTGTCTAATCGCGGTATAGAGTTAAGACAAGTCAATCCCGCCTACACCAGCCTAATTGGTCTGGTTAAGTATGCCCGAATGTACGGGTTAGCCAGTGATGAAGCGGCGGCCCTGGCGATTGCCCGTCGCGGTATGAGATTAGGAGAAAAATTACCAGGCTCCATAACCGCCTATCTATCGGTGAACGATATTCTTGCACGTATGGAGCCAGTGGAATCAACTGAATAGTAAGCTCAAGCGCTTTATCAGAAGTAGACACGCCTACTATGGTATCTCTAACTGGGAGTTTTTGGTCAACCCTCAACAGGGAAGCAGTAACGCACTAAAAGCAAGCGCTTGAAGAAACTTATACCGTTGAGTTTTGCCTAGGTTTGTTTACTTGTGAGCAGATATGACTAGGTTTTTGGAAGCGGTTCTATCCCAGCAAGCTTATCTGTGTGGCGATCGGATCACGGAAGCGGATTGGTGTATGTTCACTACCCTGTTTCGCTTTGACCCCGTTTACTACGTGCATTTTAAGTGCAACTTACGTAGAATTAGTGATTATCCCCATCTGGGAAATTATCTCAAAGATCTCTATCAGCAACCGGGCGTTAGCGATACCTGCAACCTTGACCAGATCAAGCAACATTATTACAAGAGTCATCCCCACATTAATCCCACTCGCATTGTACCCAAAGGTCCTGTGATTGATTGGGTGGCGGGGTAAATTTTGACTGTGTAGAGGCGGGTTTAGGGATTTTCTGTTCGCTGTTGATGATAACGTTTGTACAAAACCCGCCCTGACCAAGTTTTGAACGAACTCCCCCAGCTCCCCCAATTCCCACCAATAGAGTAAAGTCTATTCAGAAGCAACCATAATTTAGTATTATTGTCAATATTATTTAAATCAGGATCTTGAGATCGGTAGAGTCTAATTTGAGCCATCGGTAAGGTAGCATCTGAGATAGTCCCCATGGATTGATCACAGCTCCTGAACCCTAATCATCACCCGACTAGCAAGAGAAGGCAAGCTGCCAAGGCGTTTACACCAGGTTGCACTATGATTTCAAATTTATCTGAACAGTCCCATTATCCAGAAAGCGCGAGTAGCGGATTACAAATTGCCAGAGGATTAAAAGCTAAATCACAAAACTATAAACGATTGCTGGTTGAGGTGTTGAAATGGACAGGGGGACAACCATTTCTCACCCAGCAGCTTTGTCGCTTAATCGCCCAAGCACCGGATGCACCCTCGAAAGGAACGGAAGCGGAATGGGTGGAAAACTTAGTGCGATCGCACTGGATTGAGAATTGGGAAGAACAACCGGAACTGATGCATTTGCAGACGATCCGCGATCGCTTACTCAGACGCAAACACCGGAGTCTGAAGCTGTTGCAGGTGTATCAGCGTATCCTCCAACAGGGAGAAGCGATCGCCAATGACAGTTCCGAACAGAAGGAACTGCGGATGATGGGGTTAATCCTCAAGCATCAAGGAAAAGTTAGGATTCACAATCGTATCTATGAATCGGTATTTAACCAAGAGTGGGTCAATAAGGCTTTAAAAACCATCCAGGCTGATTTAGAACCAGGCGACTCGGAATTTCTCAAAGCCTTAGCCGAATTAGAACGCAAACTCCTGGTTTCCCAGGTGGAAATCTTATCCAAAGCCGATACAGAATCCGAGGATGAAGGTTCAGCACAAGCCCTTTATGAGGTGCTGCGCGATGTTACCTCTAAAGTCGGCGAATTACTGGGTGCCGATCGCGCCACCATTTTCTTACTCAATGACGAGAAGACAGAACTCTGGTCATTAGTGGCGGAGAATGAAGAAGGTGAATTCCTGGATATTCAGGTGCGAGTCGGGGAAGGGATAGCGGGTCATGTGGCTCAAGATAAAAAAGTCATCCATATTCCCGACAACGTTTATGAAGATCCCCGCGCTGCGCTGGTTAAGGAATTTGACAAAAAATATAATTACCGCACCGAGAATATCTTGGCATTTCCCATCTTAAGTGAAAACAAAGAGGTGATTGCGGTAATTCAGTTACTGAATAAGTTACCCACTGATGAGCAATCCGACAAACGACCCAAAGGATTCACCACCCTAGACTTAGAACGGTTGGCAAAATGCGTGGTTCCGGTGCGGCGGATTTTGGAAAGTTGCCAATCCTGTTACAAGGTGATGAAGAAGCTGCGGGCGACAGCCGCCTTAGCCGAAGCCACGCGATCGCTCGATCAGATTAACTTAGATACTAAGGCGATTTTGCAACGGGTGATGAATACCGCCAAGAAGCTGCTGAATGCTGATCGCAGTACCTTGTGGTTAGTGGATCGCGATCGCGGCGACTTGTGGACGGAACTTCCAGGGAAAGGAGAGGTTCGCTGTGATGTTGGGGTTGGCTTTGCGGGTCAAGTGGCGCTAACCCGCCAACCGATGATTATCCCCTTCGATCTCTATGATCATCCTAGTGCGGAAAATGCTAAGAAAACCGATGAACAAACCCGCTACCGCACCTGTAGCCTTCTCTGTATGCCCGTTGTCAGTCCAGATGGGGAATTATTGGGCGTAACCCAACTAATCAACAAGCGCAAACCTGGGGATCATCCAGAGTATAACCGAGACGAGTGGCCCCATGTTCCCAGCTACTTTAAAGCGAGTTTTGATAAAAATGACCGCCAGTCCATGCAAGTCTTTAACGAACGAGTGGGTGTTATCCTGCAATTCGTCAAGACCCATGAGACCCTAAAACAGCTTGCTCAAATTGAGCCAAAAGAATCTGTTTATAATACCCTAGCAATTCTCAGTAATTCCGTTGCCGATCAGAGTGATGAAGCACTCTACAATGCCCTGTATTATACGTTAAGCTTTGTCACCAACTCGATTAACAAACTCTTGGGCGCAGAACAGACCACAATTTTCCTCCTGGATGCCGAACAAAGCATCTTTTGGTCATTAGTCTGGAACTCCAGAACCCTAAATGCTCAAGAGATTCGGGTATCTGCCACTCTAGGAATCGCCAGTAAAATGGTCGAATCGCGTTCAGTCAAAGCCAGCAAAAACCCCAGTAAACTGAATGATCTGTTAGTCCATATGGGGTTAGAACCCGACGCGATTAACACTGTGGAAAACATGTTGTTATTCCCGGTTGTGGACTCGAAAGGGAAAGTGATTGCCATTATTCGGTCATTTAACAAATTCCTCTTTACCTATGAATCAGGGGGAACGTTATCCGAAACAATCGAAATCAATGGCTTTAGCCAAGCCGATGCCCAGAAATTGCATGAACGCATGGCATCCACATTGCCGATTCTGCAAGGCTTCCAAGCATTTCACCGGGAAATCCGCAATCTTCAGGAACAACGCAAGGCGATCGATCCCCTCTATCAAGCGATTAGTTTAGTCAGTAGCAGTAGCGGCGGAAATGCTGAAGAAGTCATCCAAACGGTGATGCAAGCCGCCAAACAACTCACCCATGCGGATCGCACCACCCTTTGGTTAATTGATTACTCAACTCAGGAATTATGGACAAAAATTCCCCAAGCCGATGGTTCTTTAATGGAAACACGAGTACCTTTAGGAGAGGGATTTGCTGGAAAAGTTGCCCAAACCGGTCAACCGTTAAACATTCCCTTTGACCTCTACGAACATCCCGATTCTGATATCGCCCGCAGAACAGACGCCAAAACCCATTATCGGACATGCAGTCTGTTATGTATGCCAGTTTTAAGTTGTGATGGTGAGTTACTCGCTGTTACCCAACTCGTAAACAAACGTCACACTGATGATACGACGGAATATGATCCATCCCAGTGGCCCCACGTTCCTGAGTACTTTAAAGCCAGTTTTGATGAAAATGATCAACGGGACATGGAAATTTTTAACAATCAAGTGGGTGTTGTACTTCCCGGTATCATGCGTTAAGTTAAGTCAGTTTAAAAAGAGATGCCATGGCATCTCTTTTTTGACCCTTCATCACCTTCGGGGAACCTGATTTGTAGGGGCGGGTTTAGGGATTTTCTGGTCACTAAGTAGGTTGGTGGAAATAAACTTAACTAGATTAAGTTATGTAAACAAGCCTCAAACCCTTACTGTTCCCTGTGACACACCGAGCGTGTTACCGAGCGAAGTCGAGGTAAGTCGAGGTGTTCCCTGTTCCCTAATCTCCACCGCTAACTTTAATTGTGTCCACCTACTTATTGATGGTAATGTTTGTGCAGAACCCGCCCTGACCGATCCTTGGCTTCGCTCAAGGATATAATTTTAAGGAACCCATGAACAATTTTTAACTGCTAAATACCTGAGCCAAATCTTCATTGGACGTTCCCAAGATGCGTGCTAGTCGATTCAGTTCGCTATCACTGAATCCATCCCGTACTTCGATTAACTCTTCCACGGATTTTCCCAAGATTCGGGATAATGACTTAAGCTGGCTATCCGGAATATCTTTACCTTGGAAAATATCTTTAAGTTGTTGCGGTGCTAATTTGTAAGAGGCACAAAACCGAACAAATTCTCGATTACTGATATCGAGAGCTTGCTGCCGTTCTCTGAGTAAGAACGCGATCGCCCGAGTTCCATGTTCTGGACGTTTAGCTTTGTCCAGATAGTCCTGGATGCGCCTGTCGAGATGATTCATGCTAATCCCAGCTTGTTTAAGCAAGTCGATACAGGCTAGTTTTAAGGCTTTGTTTAACATTTCATTTTCTTCGTGGAGTCGTTCGTACTCATTAAAGATTTCCACCATCTTCGCCGCAAATTCTGGCGTACAAAACCCAACTTCCATATCCTCGCAGGAAATGGCAATATAGGAGCGGTAGTGGTTCAGTTGCAAACGCAATGTCTGGTTATTTGGGCGCATAAGTCCAACGTTTTTGGTAAAAAAACTATTCTAGGGGAGTTATTTGACCAATTGTGCCAAAGTATAGTTCATCGTGAATCTCATGAGACTCCGACCTCAGCGAAGCAGGTCGGAGAGGGATAGAGGTCAAATCGCACCCTGAGCGAAGCCGAAGGGGAGATTTGACAATCCAGTTGAAGGCACGACGATTAACCCCGTGCTTCGCTGCAACAACTGGACTTTTTTGGCAGTAAACTGCCCTAATCGTTTCCAATTGGCATTACTAACAGAAACCTGTGTCTTGGTGTCTCCAGAACACCAACCTGTGTAAGTCTTTCCGGCTTTTTCGGCTATAACCTTGTCTCCTTTTCTGAAGTTATGACGAGTAACTGTACCGCCATACTTGCGTCGCTTGCTACCCTTGGATGGAACACACAGGTGTAATTGTCTGCGACTAACGGGCGGTCTACGGATTACTGTAAATGGCGCTGGTGTAATCTCAACAAATCCTTGCCAGTTACCGTGTTTGGTACCCTTAGAGTGCCATTCTCGCCATTGAACAAACTCAAACGCGGCTAAAGTTACACCATCAACAGCGTGTGTCGCTGGTGTCTGATTTGCTTTGTTTTTCTTGTCTTTGCCTAGTCTCAACCACTGCCTGAGTTGACTGGTTCCGTTGCCATTTCTTTGCCATCCTTGGTGTGTTGTAACAGGAGCTAATTCAGATAGCCATTTAAGCATTTGTCGTTGTCCTACCATGACTGGAGAAAAACCAACGCCAGACTGAGCCGACTTGCGACCACTGGTTCTATCCACATCAGCTATAACTAACTCATAGTGAATGGCGCTAACAGGGAACAGTTTAAATAATTCTTTGACTACCCGTAATTCTAGTTGTTTGTTAGCTCGAATTGAAGCAGGTAGTTTGCCTTGCTTGCGATTATCAAATCGCTTTTGACGGTGACAACGCTTGTTGTAAGGTAGTTTTCGATTAATCCGCCTTCCCCGTCTTGCTCGACGCATGACTCGCCGTAATTCCATCCGCTCTTTAACTGTTTTGAACGGTAAGACTAGGTGAGCCATCCAGAGAGTAGCAAGGCTTGATTGAACCCCGATACCTGAGTAATGCTTGCCTGGATCTATCCCCACAGCTATAGGTTGCGTGTTTTCTCCTGTTTCAAAGGTCAACTGAATGGCAAAGCACTCTAAGTCGTTAGGCGCGATTTTGGCTTTACCTTCTTTCACCCAACGTCTAGCACGGCTAGGCTTGGTTGGCATTAAGGGCTTGCCTGATTTTGATAGAACTGGTACTCGTAACATGGAGATAATCCTCACGAGTGAGAGTTTTTAGTCCCTTCCCGCATCTAAGCCAAGATGTCCTAACTAAATAGCGACTCAACAAAAAGCCTTAGAGATAATCCGAACTAGGGAAGCATTCGGAAGTCTGTGCCAGGTTTAGACGATGGTGCGGTATTCAACGTTTAATTGCCGTTTGTCCGGCAATCCCCGACTTCAAGCGATAGCTAAGTCGGGGTTGTTGAAACGGATAGTGGCGTAGAATGCAAGAGTTAACAATATAGCGCCTCCGCCAAAAAATTGGTGATCTTGCTCTCCCACCTGACTGATGAATGTTGGAGACGTTGACTAACTCCAGCTCAGCCCATTCTGGGACTGCCTTCAGCTTACCTGCTAGACTACCGATTTGGTCAACGTGAGAATAGGGAATTTCATCTGCCATCTGACTCTCAGCCACAAAACCAGTATAGTGTCAATGAAATGAAGAGAATCTGTCCTGCCATAACGAAGTCCCACCCTAGTCAGGAGCTAGGATGGGACGTTCGAGCCTACGGAAACCGAGGATGAGAGTCTGGGAAGTGTCTGAGAACTGAAGGGGTGACAAGCTCGCGTCAAAGGTAGGCAGGGTGTGGGGTATGGGGTGTGGGGTGTGGGGAAAATATTAGAGAAACACAAAAGCCCATAAGAGGAGAGAGGGTAAGGAGTGAGCGCTCTCGCTTGCGAGCCAACGCCGTCAACTCGAAGGACTTCAGGGTCAAAATGAATAAACAATAGAGTTTTTGGTGACTCCCTGAGTAAAGTTCAACACCTCGACTCCGCTCCGTGTTGACGCCCTCGCGGAGTCGAAGCGTCAATTTTTCCCTACACCCTACACCCTACACCCTACACCCAGTAGTACCCTCAAGTCCCTTGTCACCGCCTCAGGTCTGAGAACTTAGTTGAGAGGGATTGTCTCTCTGGGGTTTTCCGTAATCATCAAGCTCAGCGTTTCCAACCGCTTCGTTTTCTAGGCGTTAACGAAGTGTACAGGGTTGTTCAGGGCAGAAAGTGAAATGGAGGATTGAACAATCGCAATTAGGTCGCCTTGGAAAGAAATCGTCAGCCCTGGTGGGAGGGAACCATGAGAGAAACCAAACTCCAGATCATTAAACAAGGTATCCGAAGCCAGTTGGATTGTGTCTTGACCGAAAGTAAAGTCAGTAATCAAGGCAAAGTCAGCAATACCACCACCAACATAGTAGAGTTCCGGCTCTCCCCGATCGATACCGACTACAGTGCCATCGTCACCCAGGACAAATGTATCCTCTCCTTGACCGCCAGTGAGAGTATCCCGCTCGAAGGGAGCCAACGGGTTGATAGGCGTACCACCGAATCCAAATGCTGGGACAAAGGGGTCAACGCCAATCAGCACATCATTTCCATCGCCGCCATCGATAGAGTCACTGCCAACCCCAGCAACGAGTATATCTTCGTCATTTCCGCCGTTGAGAGTGTCATTCCCTAGGCTACCAAAGAGAGTATCGTTGCCACTGTCGCCATTGAGGATATCATCCCCAGCTTCACCGTCAGCACGATCATTACCGCTTCCGCCAAAGACTTGATCATTGCCAGAACCCGAAAAAAATGAATCATCGTCAGCTCCGCCCAGGAGTGTATCATTACCGAAGCCGCCATTGATCACATCAGCGCCAGCGTTACCCTGAACGATATCATTTCCGTTATCACCAAAAAGGCGGTCAGCTCCACCACCACCCGTGAGGATGTCATCACCATTGCCACCAAAGACAACATCAGCGCCACCGTTACCTTGGAGCAGATCATCCCCATCATTACCATTGATGTTGTCAGCCCCACTGCCGCCGTTTATGGTGTCATCGCCAGCTTCACCAAACAAAACGTCAGCGCCAGCGCCACCATTGATTAGGTCATTCCCGCCGATGCCAAAGAGTTGAGAGTCACCGAAAATAAGGTCAGCGCCATCCTCTCCATTGAGTACGTCATTGCCACCACCACCAATAATGATGTCAACGCCACCGCCGCCAAAGACTACATCGTCGCCATCAAGACTAAAGATGCCATCATTGCCGTCGAGGGCGAAAATTTGATCAGGGTCATTGGTGCCAACGATGGCAACATCATCATTAGGCGTACCAATGATTAAATTTAAGGAAAATGCTTGGGGCGCTAATGAAAGCATTTCAGCCTCCACTTCCTTCAGTGCTTTCATCGAAAGGGGTTTACCTTTCTGGAAAGCCGATCTTAAGTTCCGGAGATAGTTAGCGGAGCGTCGAGAAATGCGAGGCTGAAACTTAGATTTCATACTGTTTTCCTGGTTAAATGGATTGCTCAATCAGAAATTTCATTGTGTCAGAGTCTATCAGAGCTAAAAAATTAGTAAATGCGAAGTTCATTAAATTTAATAAAAACCTCGGTTCACTGGCTTAATCTGTACCAAGGTTTAAACAAGTTGCTCCGCACTGCCCCTATTGCAGAGGCGTTGTAATGTGGTGGTAAAGTCCGGATAGGAAATGGTTGCCGCTTCAGCGCCATGGATGGTGGTAATTCCTTTGGCGTTGAGTGCGGCGATCGCAAGACTCATGGTAATCCGGTGATCGGTATGACTGTCAACCTCTGCGCCTGTTAGCGGCGTGTTTCCGGTGATTTCTAACCCATCGGGGAGTTCTGTTATTTGTGCGCCCATCCGGTTTAACTGAGACGCCATAACTGCGAGGCGATCGCTTTCTTTGACTCGAAGTTCGGCGGCGTCGCGAATCACCGTGGTTCCTTGGGCGAAAACCGCCGCAACTGCCAAAATGGGAATCTCATCAATCATACGGGGAATTAAATCCCCAGCGATTTCACCAGCCTTCAGACGACTATAGCGAACTCGGATATCAGCCACGGGTTCTCCCGCCACTATCCGTTGATTTTCCAACTGAATATCCGCATTCATCATCGCCAGGGCGTCTAAAATACCTGTGCGGGTGGGATTAACACCGATATTTTCAATTAATAACTCAGAATCCGGGACAATCGCCCCAGCGACTAACCAAAAAGCGGCGGAACTAATATCACCGGGAACAATCACCGTTTGTCCTTGGAGTTGCGCTGGACCCGTGACTGTGGCACTGTGGGTGTCTGGGTCAACGGTAATTTTAGCACCAAACGCCTTAAGCATCCGTTCGCTGTGGTCACGAGACAACGCAGGTTCTGTTACTGTTGTTTCCCCGTCTGCCATTAACCCCGCTAACAGGATACAGGATTTAACTTGGGCAGACGCGATCGGGGAATGGTAATGAATCGGCTTAAGCTGTTGTCCCTGAATCGCCAGAGGCGCTAATGAACCATTCCCCCGCCCCCAGATTTGCGCCCCCATTTGTTGCAGGGGATGAACCACACGAGACATCGGGCGCGATCGCAAGGATTTATCTCCCGTTACCGTAAAAAAGCGTCCGGGGTGAGAGGCTAAAAGTCCCAGCATCAGCCGCAGAGTCGTCCCAGAGTTGCCTGCATTTAAGATATCCAGAGGTTCTTGTAATTCTCCCACACCCACGCCCCTAACGATAACCTCGTCGGCGTTCAGTTGAGAAATAGTCGCCCCCATCCCTTGGAAACAACGGGCGGTACTGCGCGGATCATCCCCCAATAGGAGTCCCTGGATACGGGTTTCCCCTTGCGCGATCGCACCCAACATCAAAGCGCGATGGGAGATAGATTTATCACCGGGAACCTGTAAATTTCCTTTCAGGAACAATCCCGATGGTGGGCGGGTGATAATTAAATCGAGTTGGGTTTCGATTTGCTTCAGGGTGACAACCGTAACGGGCATAGGTATGGAGGGGTTTAACAGGGGCGACATAAAATTGTATCAAAGACAATGATATCGGGTAATGGGGGATTGTAGAGACATTCCGGTGGAACGTCTGGGAGATAGGGTAGAGAATTTACGAATGACAAATGACCAATGACAAATGACAAATAATGACTAACTCAAAATTTTGGAAACCCGTTTATCAACTGTTTAAACCCGAAGAACCGCTGGAAAAGCCTGAAGATATTCGGGATTTTTACGTTTCGCGATCGGATAGTCCCGTTGAGCATTTAGTCAACGCCTTAGAAATGGAAGATGACCCCGCCAAATTTTTACTATCGGGTCACACAGGTAGCGGTAAAACCACAGAATTACGCCGTGTTGAACAGTGTTTAGCTGATAACTATACCGTAATCTGGATTGACACCGCCACCGCCCTTGACCGTTACAATATCGGTTATGCCGAAGTTGTCGTCTTAATTGGTCAAGAAATTTGTCGTCAAGCCATTAAACCAGGGTGGTGGTCACGCAAAGATGACCGTTTACTCAAGGATTTAGAAGATAGTCTCAAAACCGTTATTTATCAAGATAAAACCAACTCCACGGAAGGACTCGCCCTACCCGATCTGCTAACCAAAATGGGCATGACTCTAAAATTAGGGCTAACGCGAGAAATGACGAGAAGCTTGAATATTCGCCCACTGTTAAGTGAAATCATCGCTAAAGTGAATGCAATTATTCAAGCAGCAGAAAAAGATAGAAAACAAAAACTATTAGTCATTGTCGATGGATTGGATCGTCATGATCAGATGACCGCCTTAGAAATGTTTGCCAGTCCCCTGCTGACAGAACTCAATTGTCATATCATCTACACCATTCCCATTTCCCTGCGGTATTCTCCCAGTTTTCGCCAACCGATGCAGCGATTTCAAGACTGTTTAGACTTGGCGAATATTCCCGTATTTGAATGTGACGCCAATTTATGTCCCACAACCCAGCCTGATCAGATGGGGCGACAGATACTGAAACAAGTAATTGAAAAGCGATTAGCGCGATTAACCAACTATAATACCCAGGACTTGTTTACCCCAGAAGCCTTAGAAATCTTGTGTGAAAAAAGCGGAGGCGTAATGCGAGATTTAATTCGCTTAGGGCGGACAGCCTGTCAAGTTGCGGTGAAAAAGAAAGCCACCTCTGTGGATCAAGCTATTGCTGAACAAGCGGTAAAAGAAGAACGGCAAGCCTATACAATTAGTGATTACCAGTTCCCGGAATTAGCCGCAATTCACCGAACTGGACGATTAACCACAAAAACCCATACATTGCCAAATAAAGGAGAATTTGTGATTAGCGATGAACTCCTACAAAATAAATTTGTTTTAGGCTATTACGATGAAAACCAGAATCCTTGGTTTAATGTAAATCCGATATTGATTGAAGACTTACAGCGATGGCAAGCGACTCAAGAGTGATTTGTCATTTGTCATTTGTCATTCGTCCTTTGTTATTCGTAGGGTGGGTTAGGCGGTGTTAAATTGAGGAGACAACTATCTAATTCAATATCCGCCGTAACCCACCAAAAATCTGACAGATAAAACATACTAGAACAGCTCAAGAAATTAATCGTGATATCCAGGCTGAAAGAGATTCATGGTACAGCTAAATTGACCAGATTTTGCTAAGGCATAATAATTAAAAATATTAACGTTGAATTTAAATCAATTGTAGGGTGGGTTAGGCGGTGTTAAATTTAGGAGATAACCATTTAATCAGATATCCGCCGTAACCCACCAACATCCTGAAATGTCATCATATAAAATATCGGATGACCTCATTTTTAATCCAACCGCAAACCCCTTATGTAGGGGCGCACCGACGTGCGCCCTATCACCAACGTGCGCCCTATCACCGACGTGCGCTTATCCGTTTGTATCATCAGAGATTTTGTTGGGTTTCCTTCGTCAACCTAACCTACAATTAAATACATTTCCACCCTCATCCCCTAACCCCTTCTCCCATCAAGGGAGAAGGGGAACCATAACTCGACGTAAAAAAAAACATAACACCCCAACACATCAAAATCATCTACAATCAAACTAACCATCAGGACGGATTGACCATGGCAATCGACATCAACAATCTAAATCAACCTGACCAGGAAACCTTAGACGATTTAGCCACCACCCTAGAATTGTCTGACGGGACAACCATTGTCTTTGCCATCGCCCCCGAAAGCGCACCCAATCATCCCGTCGTCGAACAATTAAAATCCGTCCTCAACCCCGATGAATTTCAGGTTGAGAACTTCTTTTATAGTCAAGACTCTCTGATTAGGTTTCTCTATAATTTAGACAAGAGAATTCCCGTTAACCCAGACGCAAAAAACGAATCCAAACGTCCAGTCATCATGGCGTTTGGGATTGAACAATTACCTCGCCCCCGGATACTGAAGGAACTGAAACGATTGAATCTGGGGCGAGAGGCGCTGTTTTCACGGGAGATTGTCCTGATATTTTGGCTGAATAAGCGGGATTTTATCGAGACGTTTCGCGGTTATGCGCCGGATTTTTGGGATTGGCGGGAAAAGGTGGTGAAATTTACCACTCGTCCGCCGTTGAATTCCCTACTTTATCCCTATTTAGAAAATTTAATTGCCGATAATTCCTATCTGAAAATGAGTGGCGTGATGCAAGTACAGCGCCAGGTTGATATTTTTTTAGACCAAGTTTATGTGTCCCTGCGGGGGGAACGTCAGCAACAGGTGACGGAGTTTAAGGGGGGGAGTAAGTTAAATTTTGAAACACAGAAGTACGCAGAGGTTGGCGCAGAGAGTCGCAGAGGGATGGAGTTTGCGCCGTCAGAAATGAGTACAAAGACGGTGACACATAAGGTGGATTTGGCGGAGGCGGTGGGGAGGTGTCACTATAGTGTGATTTTAGGTGATCCGGGGGCGGGAAAAACCACGCTTTTGCGATATCTGGCGCTGCATTTTGCCATGGCGCAACGGGATGGGAAGGAGAGGGTTTTGGTGGATGGGGGAGCAGGGGGAGCAGGGGGAGCAGGGGGAGCAGGGGGAGCAGGGGGAGGCGTTTCTCAATCTTCAGTCACTACTCCTGAATCATTAGGGAATACTCGTTTCCCGGTGTTTTTACGAGTTGCGGATTATGCGGAACGGTTGGTGAAACAGCCAGAGTTGAGTTTGTTAGCGTTTCTGGAAGAATTTTATCAGCAGTGGGAAGCGGATGTTCGGGATGTGAACGATGAATGTAGAGACGTAGCATGCTACGTCTCTACGCTGCTGTGTGAAAAGATGCGTCAGGGTGAATGCTTGGTGCTGCTGGATGGTTTAGATGAGGTATTTAATCAGACTAGCCGTCAGCAGATTGTTAAACAAATTGAGGCGTTTGTTACCGATTATCCCGATAACAAGTATGTGATTACCAGCCGGATTGCTGGCTATCAGGATGTTAAATTAGGCAGTCGCTTTACCCAGTTTACCATTACTCAGATGGAATTTGAGCAGGTGGAGCGATTCCTGCGTCGCTGGTGTTTGGCGATAGAAAAAGCGCAGAAACCGGATGAAACGGAGGAGGTTTGGCGACGAGACGCGGAGAAAGAAGCAGAGGAACTGTTGGAGGCAATTCAAGGGAATGAAGGGGTAAAACGCCTCACCGGAAATCCCCTATTATTAACCATTTTGGCATTAATTCATCGCAATGGGTCGCGCCTCCCGAATCGGCGGGTGGAACTGTATGCGTTGGCGGTGAAAACGTTGATAGAAGATTGGCAATTGAGTAAGAATTTACCCGATGCGCCGCAGGTAGTGTTGCGGGAAAGTGAGGTAATTGAACTTTTAGCACCTCTGGCGTATTGGATGCATGAGGAGAAACCATCGGGGTTAATTACCCAAGCAGAAGCGGAAGCACAGTTAGGGGAAAAATTGGCAGAGTTAAATGATGAAGACGCGGAAGCGGATAGTGTGAAAAAAGCCGTACAGGAATTTTTGCGGCGAGTACGGGAAACCACCGGATTATTTGTCGAACGTGCGCCCAAGGTTTATGGGTTTATGCATTTAACCTTTGAGGAGTATTTTGCAGCGCGTTATATTGCTGATAATGACGTGAGTGAGATTCTGGAGATTATCCAGAAACACCAGGATGATGCACGTTGGCAAGAACCGATTTTATTGGCATTGGGGTATTTGGGAATTCATAGTCCTAAGCGGGTGACTCGGTTAGTAGAACGGTTATTTAAGGGGTTGGACGAGTATCAACCTGTTCTGGAAGAGGGAGAGATTCAGGTTAAAAATTCTTCATCGACTGAGCCGATTTTACGGTGGTCAGTTTTGGCGGAAGATGGGACAATTTCCCTGCGTGAATCTGCATCGATATTGAAAGAATTGCTATTTGCGGGTCAGGTTGTGGCTGAAGTTGAAGTGAATAGCCGGATTCGGTCAAAGGTGATTGAGAAGTTAGGTGTGACCTATTTGGGATTGGATGAAGAGTTTGAGAATGAAACGATTAAACAGGTGCTGAGATTGCTGCGGCAAATTGAACGATTTAATCAGAAAGGGGAAGTCATTCGTTATTTGCGTCAAGCGGTTGAGGAGGCTGAAGAAATAGCGGAACAACGAGTGAAAGCACAGTCAGCTATTTTATATGTGGCTTGTGGTGAATCGGGTGCGGGATTGGTAGATTGTGTGACAGAGATTGTTAAGCAGTTAGAACCGACACTGTTTTGTTCGATTAAGGATTTAGTAGTGGAGTTGGGGGAAGAAATGACCCCGGTTTTGGAGGTAACGCGACAAAATCAGAGTGGAGGGTTAATGGGATTGACCTTTCTCACCGGGATGTCTTACCTGCGAAGTGATGATTATAAGAAAGCAATTCCTCTTTTAGAAGAGATAACTGGGCAAAATAACAGTGGGATTCAGGCTTATATCGATTGGTCACTGGCTGCGGCTTATCAGGGAGTGGATAAATTTGACCAAGCGATTGATACGTATCAAGCCTGTTTTGAAAAGCTAGAGCCATATATTGAGCCAACCGCTTTGATGATTTTCTGGAGAAATTGGGGTATTTGTTACCGATTACATGAAAAATATGAACAGGCGCTTGATTGCTTTGAGCGAATGTTAAGAATAGCTAGGGAAGTTAGCAAGCCTAAAGATGAATCACTCGCTCTTTATCATATCGGAAGAACCTATAAAAATTGGGGGAAATATGAACAAGCAATAGATTATTATCACCAAAGCCGTGAAATCGATGAGCAATTAGACAAACAGCAGGATGTGGCTAATCAGTGGTACTGGCTAGCTGATTGCTATAGAGCCTGGGGACAATATGAAAAAGCGATAGAGTGTGAACAAAAGGATTTAGCCATTCGCCAGCAGCTAGATGACCAACCCAATATCGCTTTAGCCTACTATCAGTTAGGTAGAATCTATCAGGAATGGGGCAAATATGAAGACGCGATCGCACATCACCAACAAAGCCGTGAACTCTATGAGCAATTAGACAAACAGCAGGATGTGGCTGATTCGTGGTACAGGTTAGCTGATTGCTATCGAGACTGGGGACAATATGAGAAAGCGATTGAGTGTGAACAAAAAGATTTAGCGATTCGCCAGCAGCTAGATGATCAACCCAATATCGCTGATGCTTACTATCAATTGGGTAGGATCTATCAGGATTGGGGCAAATATGATGACGCGATCGCACATTACCACCAAAGCCGTGAACGC
This sequence comes from Coleofasciculus sp. E1-EBD-02, assembly GCF_040218245.1. Taxonomy (NCBI): domain Bacteria; kingdom Bacillati; phylum Cyanobacteriota; class Cyanophyceae; order Coleofasciculales; family Coleofasciculaceae; genus Coleofasciculus; species Coleofasciculus sp. E1-EBD-02. Next base: position 16,760 of record NZ_JAVJQN010000052.1, read on the forward strand.
TATGAGCAATTAGACAAACAGAAGAATGTCGCTAATCAGTGGTACAACCTAGCTGATTGCTATCGAGACTGGGGACAGTATGAGAAAGCAATAGAGTGTGAACAAAAGTGTTTAGCCATTCGCCAGCAGCTAGATGACCAACCCAGTATCGCTTTAGCCTACTATCAATTGGGTAGAATCTATCAGGAATGGGGCAAATATGAGGATGCGATCGCACATTACCAACAAAGCCTTGAGAGCTATGAGCAATTAGACAAACACAAGGATGTCGCTGCTTCGTGGTTATTTTTAGCTGATTGCTATCGAGACTGGTGACAATATGAGAAAGCGATAGAGTATCAACAAAAGGGTTTAGCGATTTTCCAGCAGCTAGATGACCAACCCCATATCGCTTTAGCCTACTATCAGTTGGGTAGAATCTATCAGGATTGGGGCAAATATGAGGACGCGATCGCACATCACCAACAAAGCCTTGAACTCTATGAGCAATTAGACAAACATAAGGATGTCGCTAATCAGTGGTACAGGCTAGCTGTTTGCTATCGCAACTGGGGACAATATGAAAAAGCCATAGAGTGTGAACACAAGGATTTAGCCATTCGCCAGCAGCTAGATGACCAATCCAGAATTGCTTTAGCCTACTATCAATTGGGTAGAATCTATCAGGATTGTGGCAAATATTCTGACGCGATCGCACATTACCAACAAAGCCTTTCACTCTATGAGCAATTAGACAAACAGGAGGATGTGGCTAATCTGTGGTACAGGCTAGCTGATTGCTATCGAGACTGGGGACAATATGAAAAAGCGATAGAGTGTGAACAAAAGGATTTAGTGATTCGCCAGCAGCTAGATGACCAACCTAGTATCGCTGATGCCTACTTTCTGCTAGGTAGAATCTATCAAGATTGGGGCAAATATGAGGAGGCGATCGCACATTACCAACAAAGCCTTGAACTCTTGGAGCAATTAGACAAACAGCAGGATGTCGCTAATCAGTGGTACAACCTAGCTGATTGCTATCGAGACTGGGGAAAATATGAGAATGCGATCGCACATTACCACCAAAGCCTTTCACTCTATGAGCAATTAAATAAACAGCAGGATGTCGCTAATCAGTGGTTCTTTATAGCTGTTTGCTATCGAGACTGGGGACAGTATGAGAAAGCGATAGAGTGTGAACAAAAAAATTTAGCCATTCGCCAGCAGCTAGATGACCAACTCAGAATTGCTTTAGCCTACTTTATGCTAGGTAGGATCTATCAGGATTGGGGCAAATATGAGGACGCGATCGCACATTTCCAACAAAGCCTTGAACTCTTGGAGCAATTAGACAAACAGCAGGATGTCGCTACTCAGTGGTACAACCTAGCTGTTTGCTATCGAAACTGGGGACAGTATGAGAAAGCGATAGAGTGTGAACAAAAAGATTTAGCCATTCGCCAGCAGCTAAATGACCAACCCAATATCGCTGATGCCTACTATCAATTGGGTAGAATCTATCAGGATTGGGGCAAATATGAGGAGGCGATCGCACATCACCAACAAAGCCTTTCACTCTATGAACAATTGGACAAACAGAAGAATGTCGCTAATCAGTGGTACTGGTTAGCTGATTGCTATCGAGACTGGGGACAGTATGAGAAAGCGATAGAGTGTGAACAAAAGTGTTTAGCCATTCGCCAGCAGCTAGATGACCAACCCAGAATCGCTTTAGCCTACTATCAATTCGGTAGAATATATCAGGATTGGGGCAAATATGAAGATGCGATCGCACATTACCAACAAAGCCGTGATTTATACCAGCAAATCGGTCACAATGAACGCACAGCTAGAAGTTACAGATACATTGGCAAAACCCAACGCCTCCTCGCCCAGACTACCCCCGACACCACCGCCGCCCTCACCCTCCTCAGCCAAGCGGAAGAAAACATACGCCAAAGCATACAAATTAATACCAAAAACGACTACAAAAAGAACCTGGGGTATGATTACACCGCCCTCGCCCTCGTCTACGCTGAACGCTTCCATCAACTCCCGGCGGACGATTCTAACTTATCGGAACAAATCAGCCAATTTCAAACAAACTACGCCATCGGCTTAACCCACTTCCGCCAACTCGGACAAACGGTTGATAGCGCCGAAGAAACCCTAGATATCGCCCGCGCTTACTTACGAATTAACCCGATAAAATGGACAGGATGCACCGAATCTAGAGACGAGACATCGCATATTTTGGAACCCTTAAACCAAGCGGAAACCCTCACCCGCGCCGCCCTGGAAACATTCCAAGCTTATAATCGTGGTAAACTGCAAGCCGCCGCGCAGCAACTCCTGGAGGAAATCCACCAGCGCCGCGCCGACGATAACCAACCCCAAGGTTCGTAGTTCGTAGTAAGGGCTTTAGCCCTTAATTTTGTTAGGTTTGCTACGTCAACCCAACCTACTGGCACAGCTTATAACTTGTAGTCCATTTTAATGGACTTGAGCTATGAGCCAATAATTTGAATTCTTGGCGGATGCTGGGGCTGACTTAAAATAGTGCAATATGTGAATTTTAGCAGGGTTTTAATTGAATAATGTAAATTGATTTTACGGCTAATATTATATCATGTCTAGCTCCTTTGATTCTCTAACTGTGCCAATTTATTCTGAGCCAACTCCCTAAGTTTATCATCAGGATCATTTTCGGCTCTGTCGCGCAGCAAGGGTAAAGTGGGTTTTAAGATTAAGGCATGAGATTTTTCCGTCTCACAGGGAAAATCTTTCACCTTAAGTTGACACCAATGCACGTCGGTGCGCCCCTACAGTTCTAAATACCACATTGTCTCTACCCCGTTAAAAAAGGAAACTCTACATTCACATTCCATTGCCGACCATCGTGAAGTAACAAGGTGAGATGAGATGCCATGAACTCAAAGTCTAACGGTTGATTCTCAAATTCAGTCCACGCCTTGCGGAAATTCTGTCGCTTCAAATCACGAAAAGCAATGGTGACATGAGGAGAAAAGGAGCGATTTTTAGAACGCTCATCAACGATACCTAAAGAGTCTTCTAGATATGCCATTAAATCCTGTTGAATCGCGATCAGTTCTGGAGTTTTCAGAACGTTGACGTAAATAACACGAGGTTTAAACGCCCCAAACCCTTGAAGGGTTATGGAAACGGGTTTTCGGGTTTGAGCAAAACTTTTCAGGGATTCTTCGAGAATAGGTACAGCATCGACTTCCCATTTAAAAGGGGATTGCAGTGTAATATGGGGTGGAGATTTGAGGGCAGCTTTACTCTCATAAACATCAGCACAATGTTGCTTGATCTCCATGATCGAGTCTTGAATAGTTTGAGGAGGAAGTAGGGCGATAAAAAAGAGTTTTTTCATATTAAGCAATAAAAACAGGGGTTTCGTCGAGACGGTTTTAGGTATTAAGTCGGTTGGTAAAAATCAACTCAACACTCCACCCGTTATCTAAATAGCCCTTAAACCCTTACATAAGACGTAGCTTGCTTCTCGCTTGCGCGAGTGTGACAAATGACACTTTGTCAAGATTATAGCTCAGTCACAAATGCTCGAAACCAAATCTATGTCAAGGTTTTAGGAACTAAGATTGCCAAACCTGTGAGACATAGGGTTGAAACTATGACAAAATAATGAAACCTTGATGTTTCTTAATTCATCAAATCCTTGATCAATTATTTATCTTGAGGAGATCCGACATGACTACAACACCAGATCAAAGGGCAGAGGCACGCAACCGCGTGATTGAATCTGCCCGTCGATTAGGGGTTGAACTCAATGAACAAGAATTGGAACGATGGATGAACTCCATCACCGAAGCCACAGGAGACAGTGATATTACCGTTGATCACGATACGGGGGTTTTCGGTCACAAGGTCAGTATGTTAGATTTTGACCCCAAAGATCTAGAACGTTTTCGCACCATCGGCAGAATTGTAGAATTTGACGATGTTCCTGGTGTTGTCGAAACAGCATTAGCGCTCTCAGGTTCAGCGGCTCAATCTAAGGTTCAAACTCACCCAGGGGACTGTGACTACTTTGAGCGGGTGAATATCATTGCCCCAACCCGGGCGGAAGCCTGCCAGATTCTCTCCCGAATTATGCGTGAGAAAACCATCAACAGCCGTTCGGGTGATAATTTTCAATTAGTTGAACTGAAATTTGGTAGCTATCCCCAAGATGTGATCCGCGATGAACATTCCTATCACAAAGGCTCACCTATCTCCTGGTCACCGGATGACGTTGTCGCTGGGCAAATTGAAGTTAGCGATTTGCACGGAAATCCGATGACTATCACTTGGGATTCGGTCGCCGACGATCCCGGTTGGTGTAAGCTGGACTGGGTGATTGCTGATCCGGTGCGCCGTCAATTGGCTAACGCCAGCAATATGTTGGATGTCACCTGGGAAGCTCCCGATGGTACAATCACGCCCTTAGACGGCTATCTGGACGGCTATTTCCAAGAGATTTACCTCGATGCTGAATCTGCCCCCATCTTTTCTAAACTGGTGAAACAGGTTTCGACTGATGTCATGGATGATTATGTGACGCAGTTGGAAAAAGAAGTTAAAAAATATTTTAAGCCGGATAATCCCAACTATGGCAAAGCGGCTAAACGACTGTACAATATCTTCCGCCTGAATGGGCAATATGAGGAAGCTGCCTTCCTACGGGAACTGTTTGATGAACCCGCCGCATTACTGTATCAAGTTCACGCCTTAGTGCGAACGGTGAAAGACGCCATCGACCAAGGTGCGGTGTTTGATATTGATCACATTCTTGATCAAACGGATGAACTGATTCTGTCAGTGATCAAGGTTTTGGAAGGGGAAGAGGAATTAGAAATTACCCGTCATCTCCTGCGTTTATCCCGCTGCATTAGTCGTCAGCAAGAAGGTGTTCCACTTAGTCCCCAAGTTGAGGCAGCACGAGCAGAGGTGATGCAAATTGTCAATAATTTCTTCTACGAAAAGATGATGGCATTACCGACAATTAAATCTTACATTGACGGTCTCCACGCTTAATTGGAACGACCGCCTATAGTTGTAAGTTGTTTTGCAGAAGATTGCAAAATAATTTTCCCTGTTGTATTGCATCATCGAGAGCAACGTGGGTCAGGGGCATTTCCTCCAACCACTCAGGGGGTAGGTTTTTCTTCCCTGACTCACGATAATCTTGTTTGAGGAATGCCATCGCATAGGATCGGATGTCGAGTGCCGAATGGTTAAAAGGACTATCGCCGACAAACTTAATCAAATACCAGTAGACAAACATAAAGTCGAAGCCAGCAGGATAGCCAACAAAGATCGGTTCACCCGGTAATGCTTCTAGCCAAGCGTGATAGTTCTGCATCACCTGTTCGGGGGGTTGTGGGTTAACTCGGCTGGCTTCCCAAGCGGTTGGTTGTTGTGACCACCATTTCATGGTTTTGGGATGACCTTTTGCCCCTGGCAAGGTTTCCAGGTTGGCTGTAAAGGTTGCGATCAATTGTTTGTCTGCGCTGTAAGCTGCCGAGGCAATGCTGAGCATAGAGTGAGGTCCGGGAATGGGACCATCGGATTCAATATCTGTGCTGACGTAGATTTCGATTGTCATCTATTTTCTGAGCCATTTGATCCAACTGTAGTTACAGACATCAAACTAAACCAAATCGGCTGGGGGGCCAGAAGCGGAAACAAGCGTGACCAATAATATTAGGTTGAGGCAAGAATCCCCAAACGTGAGAGTCGTTGCTGTTGTTGCGATTATCTCCCATGACAAATAACTGACCTTCCGGAACGCGCACGGGTGCCATTTGATAGTTTGGGGGTTCAGCAATGTAAACTTCGTCTAGCGGTTCCCCATTAATATAGACTTTGCCATCTTGAATTTGGACGATTTGACCCGGTGTGGCAATGATCCGTTTAATAAAGGCTTGGTCTTTGGTAAACCCCTGCATTTGCAGTTGAGGTGGTGGATCAAAGACAATGATGTCCCCACTGACTGGGGGTTTGAAGTGGTAGGAAATTTTTTCTACGACCACGCGATCGCCGATGCTCAATGTCGGTATCATCGAGTTTGAGGGAATGTAGCGCGGTTCGGCAATAAAGACTCGAATCAACAGCGCTAGGGCAAGTGCGATCGCAATAATTTGTAGATTTTCCCGGACTTGTTGCCAGAACTTAGATCGCGGTGATATAGATGGGGTCGATTGTTTGGCTACTGTTGACTGATTCGGTTTGTCCACAGGTATTGAAGTCCCTCCCTTGGCAGACTGATTTTTTACCGTTTTGTTTAAAGTCATACACGTTGGCACTGAGAATCGCTGGCTGTCACTTTTCTTGCTTGCGCCACAAAACGTTTGCCTTTCAGTCAAGATAACACGCTCTCTAGCTCTTTGAGCGATGGGGTGACTGATTCGGGTTGTGTTCATCAGGCGATCGCGTTCCTCAACCCCGTCAACGGCGATCAGGGAGACTCTCGTGCCGTCTTTCTCCAAAGGCATTTGCTAGTTTAACTTGGATTTAGAGTTTATTTTAACCTTAAACAATCCTGTATTATTATCTAATTCTTTACATGATAAATCCTGATGTTTTTTTGCTTTTTTGCATTCTTCAAATTATTTATTTTAACAAAGCATCATAAAAGAAGACGCTAAATTAACAAGAAATTTATTTAAATTCGCTTTAATTGTAAATGTAAACATTCTAATCTATGAGAATTGACGCCATGAACACCAACAAAGTTTCTAAGTTTATCGGAAGTGCGGCGGTCGCAGTTAGCTTAATTTCTATGATGGGTCAGCCAGCCAATGCTGGACAATTGCACAACGACTGGAACTATGGAATTGATGCCTTCGGTGACGGATCGGGTGGTGCTAAGTATGACATTAAAGGATTAGCCATGAAAGAAACAGCCGATAGTATTTTTGTGGCTCTAACAGGTGGCACACCCTTAGAAGGAAATCAAGACACAAGAGCGGTTGACAACAATGTTGGATTTGGTGATTTATTCTTTAATTTCTCTGGGAAAGATTTTACCACAGCGATGAATGATGGTGATCTATTTGGAATTCGCTTTGCTGAAACTAATGATTCTCAAGTCAGCCGTACTGGGGTTTATCAAAATGTCACGGCAATGAGCGTAACTCAAGATAACGATGGGTATGGCAGTTTAAAGCAGTACTATAACCACAGTAAGTTTGACAAAATCAATACCCAAGGCACTGATTTGCCAGACAAAGCTGATGTCTACGATTATCTCTATGGCAGCACCATTGCCCAGAAGCCAACGAAGAATAATACTCCAATCCTCAATGTGATTCAATCCGGTAGATTTTTGGGCGATATTGATCTACTAGATGGGACTCAACTCAGTAATGCTGGACTCGATTTTAGTCACTTTGAAGCGAATGACTCTCACACGTATGGCTTTAGATTTGACCGCGCTTTGCTTCCTAGAAATGGAGATAGTTTCGTCAGTCATTTATTCTTAGAGTGTGGCAATGATGGTGTGGCACTCAAAGGAGACCTTAAGTCAGTCCCTGAACCTTCTGGTCTGGCTGGAATTGCTGGCATTGGTTTAACCTTTGCGGGTATGGCTTTACGCCGTCGCCAATCACGAGGCTAGCTGCCATTTTTGTAATTGCATCATTGGTAATAAGTAGCCAAGAACTCAAGTTCTTGGCTAATAGCTTAAGTCGGTTAAAACCGACTAATGGTTTCCCCCATGAAAAAAAAGCGAAGCATCCTTTGGCTTCCCCGCATAACAAAAAGCGAAGCAATATCTGGTCTCCCCCATGGAACCAAAAGCGAAGCATCCTCTGGCTTCCCCCTTTTTAAGGGGGACGGAAGGGGAATCTACAAGGGAAGAGGGGGATCTAATAGGGAAAAGGGTGATCTAAAAAGGGGAGACGGGAGGGGAATCTACTGTGAGATGGGAGGGAAATCCAGAAAGGACAAATTAACATAAGAATAAAGTTGTGCGCTAGCGTGAGAAGAGAAACATCTATTGGTTCTGTTTCCTGTGCTGCTAAATAAACGTCCTATTCTATTTACGGGTTTCGTTGCTTGCCTCGTGGGTGTATTGACTGCCTGCGCCAATAGTCCCACAGGTCAATCCTTAGAACGTTCCTTAGCCGTAGACCCTAAACTGGAGGATAATGCCTCAGTTTTGGGGAGTCAGACGAATGAACAAACATCTTCGGCGCAATTACCAGAGGATTTCCCGACCGTAATTCCCCGCTATCCCGATGCTCAATTACAGAACGTTGAACCATTAACTGGTTCAGATGCCCAAGGTCAACGTACCATCTGGTCATCCACTGACCCTAGTAATGATATTCAAGCATTTTACCGCAGAGCATTTGAATCCGGCAGTTGGCAGGTTATTTCTGCACCGAATCAGGATGGGATGAATTCCTTTATTGTGCGCCGGAATGATTTAAAAGTTAAGGTTTCTATTCCTACAGATACTGCCATTAACGATACAGAAGAAACGCCAACTGAGACAGACACAGATCCAAATATTACAGAATTTGAGATTCAGTACCTCCGCAGCAGTACCGAGACAGCAGCAGCACCGTCAGATGCTTCAGAAGCTTCAGAGACAGCAATAGAGAATACTGAATCCGTTGATTCAGCATCTGGCAAAGAGCAAAACTTCACTGATTTTGATAACGTTCCGCCTGGATTGCGTCAGTATGTCGAAGACTTAGCCGCCTTAGGGATTCTCACGCCTGACGCTTCTAGTGCTAACAATAAATCAGAGGATAGTGGTACACAATTTGCCGCCACTAAAATTATTACTCGCCGCCAGTATGCCCGTTGGCTTATTGGAACGAATAATCGAATTTATGAGAATAGTCCAGGAAAACAAATCCGTTTAGCCTCAGAAACCACTCAACCCGCGTTCCAAGATGTGCCACCAACTGACCCAGATTTTGGGGCAGTTCAGGGATTAGCTGAAGCGGGGTTAATTCCTAGTCCTTTGAGTGGTAATTCTACAGAAGTTCTGTTCCGCCCTGATGCCCCTCTAACGCGGGAAAATCTAGTTTTATGGAAAGTCCCGTTAGATATTCGTCAGGGGTTACCGCCAGCCTCTCTGGATGCCGTACAGCAAACCTGGGGATTCCAAGATGCAGGTAAGATTGACCCGAAGGCGTTGCGGGCAGTTTTGGCAGATTTTCAAAATGGGGAACAATCGATTATCCGTCGCGTTTTTGGGTACACCACTCTCTTTCAACCGAAAAAGCCTGTTACGCAGGCAGAAGCTGCTGCCGCCCTGTGGTATTTTGGGTCTCAGGGTGAGGGAATATCGGCTAGTGAGGTTCTCCAGCAATCGAACTAGAAAGAGTTTTAATTCAGATCTTACACCTGTCGCATTACTCAGCCTTGGGTTTAAACCCAAGGCTGAAAGCTTAAGTCGTCTAAAGACGACTGGATAGGAGTTGGGAGCATCCCAATTTGGCACGTTGGCTCTTTGAATGGGGCTGAAACCCTTGCAATTGCCTTACTTGAGGTAATGCTTTGTCCAAAACGGGATGCTCCCTAGGAGTTTAAGTCCATTTTGGAGTTTAATTATACCCAACCAGAACATATTGACTGAATGGAACATTATAATGGTTCGTCTGTAGGGGCGGGTTTCACTATTATCGTTTCAGGTTTACCCAAATGCAACTAAACCCGCCCCGCCTTAGTGGTGTGGCACAGCTAAAATGGTGGAATAGATTGTAGGTTGGGTTTCGACTTCGCTCAACCCAACGGAATTTAGAGCTAAGGTTCCCTTACTACAAACAGTCTTGGCGTGGCACAGCTAAAATGATGGATTAGATGTGACGATTGAATCGGGCGCAAGTCTTTGCGCCCCTACAGTTTCGGGGCTAATGCTTAATTCATCAAATAAGGTGTGCCACGCCACTACAACTATCCGACTATTAAATATCACGTCACTTTAACGTGTTAACTAAAAGCTGAATAATACATTATCTACCGACGGGTCATTTTCTCAAATTTTTCCTTTACCGCCAATTGAACCAACGAATACAACAAAATGACAAACCAAAATCCCGACAACGTAAACGCGGCAATTGCCCACCCAGTATGCGGCACTAATAATAATACTGTTCCCGCCAATAATGCAAACCCAGTTAAACAAGCATAAATCAAACTCTTAATCGCCAAATGAATCCGTTTTAAAGCGCGATCGCTCTCTAGGGAACGCACCCTGACTTGTAGTTCCCCTTGCTCGATTCGGGCTTCTAAGCGGCGAATTAACAATTCTGTAGAACTCGGCTTGTTTAACCGATATTTAATAAAATCTCTGGCTTGCCTTGCCAGTTCTTTTACTACATCTCCCCGCCCTTTGGAAACGGTTAAATTTTTAACAAAGGGTTGACTGGCGGCTAATAAGTTATACTCTGGATTTAAAGCCCGGGCAATCCCATCCAACGTGGTTAACGATTTTAAAATAAATGTCATTTGCGCGGGTAAGCGAAACGGTTGCTGCTCAAACATTACATACAACTCATTTCCCAATGCCTCAAATTCCCGCACATCGATGGGCTTTTCCCGAAACCGTTCTAAAATAAACCCGACTAGGCGTTTAACTGGGGTCATATCCGGTTGTCGTTCCAGTAACCCCATATAGGTTAAGGTATTCACCACCTCATCGGTGTCTTTCCGCAAAACGGCAAAAAAGGTCTTAATCATTTGGTCTCTGGCGATTGATTTAACCTCTGCCATCGTGCCAAAATCATAGAAAATAATACTGCCGTCCTGATCAACTGCCATATTTCCCGGATGCGGGTCTGTCTGAAAAAAGCCGTCTTCTAATAACTGTTTCAGATAACAAGAAATCCCCCGTTGAATCACCTCATTGGTGTTGATTTCACAGGCTTCCAGGGTTTGGCGATCGTCAATTTTGATTCCGGGTAAATATTCTAACGTGAGTACCTTCTTCGTCGTGTAACGCCAATAAACCGTCGGCACCAGAATCCCTGGGTAATTATTAAAATTTTCCCGGAATCGATCAGCATTTTTTCCTTCTTTGATATAGTCTACTTCTTGATAGAGTAAATCAAAAAATTCGCGATAAATTGCTTCAAGTTTATACTTCCTTACCCAAGGCAAATACCGATTAGCAAATCGCACTAATTCATGTATGATTTTAAAATCTAAATTAAAAAGTCGTTCAATCCCTGGACGCTGCACCTTCACCACCACATCTTCCCCGGTATGCAGCCGTGCTTTGTGAACTTGCCCCAAGCTCGCTGCTGCCAGAGGAAAGGGGTCAAACTCCCGATATAATGCATGAATAGATTGACCCAGTTCGACTTCAATCACCGCGATCGCTTCCGCCCCACTGAAAGCTGGCACCCGATCCTGTAAATGTGCCAATGCCTCGATGTACTCTAAGGGCAGTAAGTCAGCACGAGTCGAGAGGGCTTGCCCAATCTTAATAAATGTAGGACCTAAATCTAGCAACGTCCCCACTAGCCACTGGGCGCGGCGGTTGCGATGATTGGGCGTATCATTGGCAATAGTTTTGTCCCACCATAAATAGAACATAAACTTCGCCGCCGACCGAAAAATGTCAATCTGGCGGGCGAGGGGGGAATACTTTCGTCGTTGCCAACGGGGTGGCTTGGGCTTAGCCTTAGTCAGCATTCTGCCTTTCGCATGTGATGAATGAGGGAACAGGAGCGAGAAGCTATTGCTCTCCTCCTTAATACTTTAAGGTTTTATGGCAAAATAGGCTGCGCTAGACAACTTACGACTTACCATTTGAGGAACAATTATCACTTCGTCCTATTTTTCCACAATCTTTACAGAATTCAAGATTTTCATGAACCCAATTTTATGTGGAGTGGGACATGATCAGGATAAGTCTAGCAAGGAGCAATCCATGAAGACAGAAGATGCTTTGGCAGCAGGAGCCACTGTTGGTGCTGGTGCTTGTGCGACAATTTCCGTTAGCGGAATAACTTCTGGATTAGCGGGAATTGGCGGCATCGCAGTAGGAGGAATAGCTTTAACTGGAGCGTTTCCTTTCCTGGCAGGAGGTTTGGTTGGCGGTGCGCTTACCTACCTTCTGTGTAATAAGGGCAGTGACTCCTCATCAGCCAGATAAGCATTGTGTTGCAGGCTCTAATTTTAAGGAGCTACTCTCAACAACTCAAAATCAAACCGAATAAGCTGTAGTACATCGGGCTAACTGTGGCAGAAAGAAATCAGAAACTTTCTGCCCATTTTTATGCAACGCTTCCTCAGCTTCAAGACGTGCCATGGCACGTCTCTACATTGCTCCCCCAGTTCCCCCAGCATCTCTTTTGCTATACAATTTATATTCTCGATGCTGTCGAGAAAATTGGGGCTAAACGGGTTTTGCTGGACTCAATTAAAGACATCGAAATTGCTACACCGGATAAGGTTCGCTACAAGGATTATATCTAAGTAGTCGGACAAAAGAAAACGGTACTGTAGTAAGTTTTGTAAGTCGCCCTCAAACCCTTACTGTTCCCTGTTCCCTGTTACACACCGAGCGTGTTACCGAGGTAAGCCGAGGTGTTCCCTATTCCCACCACAAGACTTATTCAGCAGCCCCTACTTACTAGCTGATCCACTTCATCGGGTAGAGTTAAGGTAAATGAAATCATTGCCCGATGAGAATTGTCTAACGGCTGACTCGCCACCTCAATGATGCCATTGAGATGATTGACTAAACACTTCACTAATGCTAGTCCTAATCCCGTTCCAGGAACCGCTTGTTTGGTAATCCCTTGACCGCGCCGAAATTTCTCGAAAATATAGTTAATATCGGTGGGTAATATACCGTCACCGATATTGGTCAAGGTTAACACCAACCGATTGACCGCAGCATGAACGTGATACTCAACTTTGAGAGAAACGGTTGTATCGGGGTGGGCATATTTGCCTGCATTAGTTAACAATTCCAGCAGGATACGGTTTAAACTTTCTGGATCAGTGTGAATCATCAGTGATTTTAAGGAGCAATCTAGGTTAAATGTCAATGACTTCGATGCCCATTTCTCCTCAAAATCCTGGGCTAATGTCTGGATCAGCAGGATTACGTCCATAGATCGCTTCTGGATATAAGCGGGATTGGATTCGAGTTGCTGTAAACTAAGTAAATCGTTAATCAGATCGATTTCTTGATTACACTGTTGCTCAAGAATGTCTAAATATTTTTGCCGACGCTTGGCGGGGAGTTTGGGTTGGCGCAACATGCGAATTGCCAGACTCATCGCCGTTAACGGTGTTCTCAGCTCATGATTCATGGTACTAATGAATTCTTCTTTAAGCTGATTTAATTCCTGAAGCTGATCCACCTGTTGACGGATGCTTTGATGTAATTGGGCGGGAACGGTTAAACAGGGAGACGGCTGAACCGAGTGATGGTGAAGGCGGTAGGGTTCTGGCTGTCGGCTTTGATGCTGGTGAATCAACTCACTCAGTTGCGTCGCCACCCATCTGATCCATTCAATGTCATCCCCTTGCCATAAACGCGGCTGATCCTGTTGGACAACCAAAAATCCCAACCGTTTCAGATGTTGAGAACCATTGCTAAAGGTGTGACACAGGGGAACCATTAACACCCCATGGCTAATCGCCTCCTCAAATCGGGAGATTCCTGAAGTCTCAATTGGAGTATTTGCCCAATCCGCGATCGCAATCGGTTCAGGTATCTGTTTCCAAGCCATTTGGCATAAGCCAGAGTCAGATAACCGGAAGGATTGATGGAGTAATCGTTGGGAGTTTAGCTGAACTGCTTGATCAAGCGTAGGGGTAAACCATTCAGCGACAACCTTAATCTCAATTGATGGCGGAGGCTTGCCATCTTGATGTGATCGATCTAGAGCAGGATTATCATTAAATAGCAGTAGCCAACCCCGATCTGCCTGAAGTGCTTGAGTGGTACTGGCAACCACTTGTGCCATTGTTTCATCAAGATTGCGATCGCTCTCGATAAACTGACTGAATGGGGAAAGCAGCGTCTGGTATCGTTTCGACTGATCGACTTGCTGGGTAAGCTGAACGTGAGCAATGGCAACGGCTACAGATTCAGCCACCTCACTTAACCGTTGTTTTTCCTGTATCGTCCAATCATAAGACTGCGATCGCCCTAACACGATCATCCCATTGATCCTGGATTGACTCCAGGTATGAAGCCTTAACACTGCCCTAACCGGGAGCCAATCCCAACACCGTTGATCTGCCAACTCCGGATCAGACTCCTGAATATCCCGAATTGCTAAAGGTTCTTCTACCCCAGTCAGAAATGATGGGTATTGCCCTAGTGTTTGGGGTTGAGGTTGTTGCCCTAAGTAGCCCTCGGCATACCATAATCCCATCTTGGGAATTGCTGTTGGGCATGAGTCAACGTTGTCGGTTGGGTTGAAAGACGAAACCCAACTCGCTTGGTTAGCTTGAACATTTTGTGCCAACCTGACATGCTCCCTTGCCATTTCTGGGGAAAACGCTGCAATTAAGCAACAATCAACCTGAAATGCCTCACCTAATATCTGGGCAATACTCGCCAATAACGTCTGTGGATTGGGACTAGCAACGATAATTGAAATAATCTGTTGTCCCAGTGGATTGGATGAAGGCGGGTAATGCATGAGTGAATACCTCTATGCTCCTAGGTGAGAACGGCGGCAAAAGTTTTAGCGAAGACATGTCCGACGTTTCACCTACTTTCCCCAAGTGCTACAAGGCTTAGGGATTAATTTTCGGATTAGTCTTCAGACATCAGTCAAAGGATGGATTTTTGAAACGGTTGCTGCTGATACAACTGGCTTAAAGATAGATGGTCATACTTAGTATTCCCGTTCTGACGAGGGATATACCAACAGAGTTCATATTTTTTGAGAGAAATGTCGCGTCCCCGGAGCAAGGTGGATGAGATCATAAGCTTATGTCTCTTCATCTTTCGCAAGCGGCTTTCCGACCCTCGCTTTTAGCGACGGGAGGAAAGCCGCGCCTCCGGTTACCGTTTACAGTTTTTACAGGGAATGTGATAGAATGTGAGGTATGACTCAACGCGCCTACCGATACCGCTTTTACCCAACGTCGGAACAAGAACAACTCTTGCGCCGCACGTTGGGTTGCGTTCGTCTAGTTTACAACTTGGCGTTGCATACTCGAACTGAAGGTTGGTACGAAAGGCAGGAGCGGATTGGCTACAAACAGACATCCGCCATGCTGACAGATTGGAAAAAGCAAGAAGACTTGCAGTTTCTCAATGAAGTTAGCTGCGTACCATTGCAGCAGGGATTGAGAAACTTGCAAAAAGCGTTTACCAATTTCTGGGCAGGTCGTGCTAAATACCCCAACTTCTTAAAGTTGCGGAATGGTGGTAGTGCTGAGTTTACTCGTTCTGCCTTTAAGTGG
>NZ_JAVJQN010000058.1:0-48748 GCF_040218245.1 Coleofasciculus sp. E1-EBD-02
CAAACGGGAACGATTTTATTCATGGGTTCCATTCGAGAACCCAAGTAGAAACCAGAACTATCAATGTAGCTTGCTGAGTAAATCTTTGAACCCGTTTTAACGGGTTTAAGCTTTAAGCCAGAACTTTAGTTCTCGGCTCAAGGCTCGTACCATTCAAATTAGAGTTGTTATTTTTGGATAAATTAGAATAGGGAAATACTCGAAAGCGTAATCAGGACGAGGAAATAACAATGGGAACAGCAACTCTTATCCCAGACAAGTTCTCACTGGACGACTTTATGGTCAATCCGCCTGAGAAAATGGAGTGGGTAAATGGTCAACTGGTGGAAAAAAACGGTATGACACTCAGACATGGCAAAATTCAATTGAGGCTAGGTCGTTACTGGGACGATTACAAAAACTCCAGTGGACAAGGTGGAGAGGTTTATACTGATGTGCCTTGTCGCACCAATAAACAGGGACGTTCTCCTGATGTGGCATATTTGACCCCGGAACTGGTAGCGCAGTTTGGCAATGTAGCTACATTGCCTCAGAGTTTTCCCTTGTGTGCTGAGATTGTTTCGCCAACAGATATAGCCGAGACGGTGTTGCTCAAAGCCCAGGAGTATTTAGAGTCGGGGGGTGAAGAAGTGTGGCTGGTGTTTCCGGAGAGTCGCTGGGTGATGGTGATGACGGAAAATCAGGGGTTGATGTTTACATCGGGTCAACAG
Source organism: Coleofasciculus sp. E1-EBD-02 (assembly GCF_040218245.1). Classification (NCBI taxonomy): domain Bacteria; kingdom Bacillati; phylum Cyanobacteriota; class Cyanophyceae; order Coleofasciculales; family Coleofasciculaceae; genus Coleofasciculus; species Coleofasciculus sp. E1-EBD-02. Next base: position 711 of record NZ_JAVJQN010000058.1, read on the forward strand.
GTGAGTACCCAGAAAGCCTTACAGGGTTTTACCGTATCTGTGGATGAGTTGTTGGCGTAAGCTGCATCCTTTCCCATCCCCTCATGTTTCTCTATACACTATAGAAGTAGGCAGTTTGCCAGCGTCACTCGTATCTTAGAAAAGAGTTCTTGCGTACTTAAAGGAGCATCAGTTATTATGGCGGACTTGGGAAATCTGTTTCAAAAAGCGTTTTATCTGGGCGTTGGTTTAGCCTCGTATGCTAGTGAGAAAGCTGGGGGAACAATCGGGGAACTGCGAACTCAAGCTCAAAAACTGGCGGATGAACTGGTTGCTCGTGGTGAAATGACCACTGAAGAAGCTCGCAAGATGGTTGATGATATGGTGCAACAAGCTCAACAGCAGCAGCAATCGGCTCAACCTCCGCAACCCGACAAGACGGGAACTGAACCCCGCCGGATTGAAATTATTTCTGACGACGAGGAGCAAACCTCTAGCGAAGAGCAGAATATTGACGCTATGCGCCAACAGGTTCAGGCGATGCAAGAGGAACTACGTCGGCTCAAGCGGGAATAAGTGGCTCACAGGTGTAGATAGCTTCCGAATCAGGAGACGCTATGTACAGAAGTGCCATGGTGCTATGGTGAGCAGGAGAAGCAAGAGAATCACCGAGTAAACGGCGTCTACTACGGGAAAAGGTGTAAATTTAATGTACGACAACTTAATATAACGTGCTTGACTGTTGTAGTCAGCACAAAGGATTCGACTCAATCCCTCATAATTAGCTATGGTTGTACTATCATGGATGAAACTGAGAACCCCTGCGTTTTAACCAGGGTATGAAAGTTTGGCTCAGGTTTTAACCTGACGTTTTAGGGTGTTATTTTTGGCTAAATGATATACAATAGAAAGCAATAAAGGAGGTGATTAAACTGTATCGAACTATCCCGATTAAAGCTAAGTTTACGGATGAAGAAAAAGCGTACTGGATAGATCAATGTCAAAATGCCAATAGTCTAATTAATTGTGCAATTTATCACACCAGGCAGAGTCATTATCAGTGGAGGGAAAAACAGCCCAACGCTCTGGCTTTTTATTGGCTCGGCGATGAGTTTCGGTGTGGCTGGAAGCTTTACAGGTGTCGCACGACTTACCCAGAGCTAGACAGGCAGCTCAAGCTTAACCCACATTATAAGGCGCTAGCCGCTCAATCTGCACAGCAAACGCTGAAGTCTGTAGGGGAATCAATTAAGAGTTATAACAGCTTGGTTGACGCCTATTATCAGGGAAATGTTAATCGTCCATCATTGCCTAAGTACAGAAAAAAAGGTGGCTTGGCGGCGGTAACTTTCCCTAGGCAGGCTTTAACTTACAAAGACGGATGTTTTCGCCCATCCATTAGTAAAGAATCCAAGCCTGAATTAATCACTCAGATTGAGTTACCATTGCCGGAGTTCATTGATTCAGATTGGGTAAAGGAAGTGGCGATTCGCCCTTATCTTGGTGAACTTTGGATTGACTGGGTAATAGATGATGGAAAGAAACTCATTAAGTTTAATCCAAATCTGGATTACTCTCAAGCCTGGGGGTTTGACCACGGTGGCACCAATTGGTTAACCGGAGTATCAACTCAAGGGAAAAGTCTAATTGTTGATGGGCGCAAGCTTAAGTCAATGAATCAGGGGTATTGCCGCTTGGTTACTAAGTATAAGCATGGCAAGTCCGAATTTTACTGGGATACCAATTTAGACCGAGTGCAATGCAAGCGAAATAAGAAGGTGCGAGATGCCATTAACAAAGCGGCACGATTCATCGTTAACCGATGCTTGGCTGACGGGATCGGTAATCTGGTTATTGGCTGGAATGAGGGACAAAAAATCAGTCCCCAGATGGGTAAACGGGGGAACCAAAACTTCATGCCCATTCCCACGGGGAGGTTAATTGAACGCCTCAAGCAGCTTGCAGGAGAATATGGGATTGTATTGACCTTGACCGAGGAAGCTTATACAAGTCAAGCATCATTCTTGGATGGTGATTCATTACCGAAATACGGTGAAAAACCCGAAGGATGGACACCATCAGGTACAAGAGTGAAACGCGGGTTGTATAGAACATCTGACGGTCAGCTAATTAATGCTGACTGCAACGGTGCAGCCAACATAATCAGAAAAGTAGCCACACAGCTAGGGGTAAACCTAGCCAAGGTGGGTAGAGGCAGTTTGGCACTGCCAAAACGATATGACCTGTTTACTAATTTGAAACGATCATATCGTGAGAAATGTGAAGCGACAGTCTTTCAAGCTGTCGCTTCACATCAGCTCAGAATCCTCTCTCTTTTAAGGAGAGGAGATGTCAACCTAAACAAACACCCCCTTAGCCATGACCTTGACCTCTAGCTAAGTGAGGATTTGCCCAACTCGGAGTTTTTTCTATCCGTTTCCCTATGGATGAGTGGTCTAAAAGTTTTTTGGAATCCCTGGAATCATTGGTAGATGTAGTCGATGAGGTTGTCGTGGAAGTCGCGGACATCATCGAAGACTTTGCTGAAGAATGGCAAAATACCATTGGTGCCGAAATAGATAAATGCTTAGAGGATATCTTTGAACCCATTATTGAGATTTATTTAGAGTATGACGAGATAGATATGACGACTGATTCGGACATGGGTTTTACCTATCCCGGAGATCCTACGCCGGAACGACATCCTGCTTGTATCGGTTGTCGTCATTACCATGGTCAAGTCTATGGCGGAAATTTATTAGTCTGTGGAATGCATCCCTATGGTTGGGATGGTGAGAATTGCCCAGACTGGGAATCGAATCCTTCAAGCTATGATGACTTTAACCCGTTTTAGCTGTTCCGGTGATGGGTTTCCCTTGTCTGACCTCTCAGGGAAACGTAGGTCGTTGTACTAGATTATGGGGACAAAAATAATCCTTTTCGCTGCTTATGACTCATCTACCCACTCAGAACTCTGCTGTCTCAGATGCACAACCGATGAAATATGGTGAACGTGCCATTGCTGAAGGACAGCTAATCACGTTCCCTAACCCTCGAATTAGGCGTCGTTACCACATCGATATCACGTTGCCAGAGTTTACCTGTAAATGCCCATTTTCTGGTTATCCTGACTTTGCCACCATTCATATCCGCTACATTCCCAATGAGCGGGTGGTAGAACTCAAAGCGATTAAACTGTATATCAATAGTTTCCGCGATCGCTATATTTCTCACGAAGAATCCGTTAATCAGATTTTGGATGACTTTGTAGAAGCCTGTGATCCTTTAGAGGTAACGATAAAAGGCGATTTTTCCCCACGAGGGAATGTACACACCGTCATCGAAGTTCAACACCAGAACAGAAAGAAGAGACTCAGGAGAAGCAGAAAAAGCAGAAGAAGAAGGGGAAGAATTAGATCCTTAACTTCTTGAATAAGATAAAAGCATCAATTTCGATTTTCTGGATTTGTTGGTTCTCCGGATAACTCCGGTGACGCTGAAGGCGGGGGAACCAACTCCGGAGTCAGTGGCGAAGCGGGTGGAGAGGGTGAGGCGGGTGAGACATTGGATGGAGATACCGGAGATTCAGAGGGCGTGCGAAATGCCCACCAAATCGCTAGGATAACAGCTAGAATAGCCGCGATCGCACTTAAGGCGGCTCCTATCTTGATTAAGGTGTATCGAGTCTGAGGTTGAGTCTGATCATCATTATGAATCATGAGTTTAGGATTTGAGTCTCTTTCTACCCAAATTAAACCGAGCAACTCAACTGACGAAACTATCTACAGATCTATATTATCGAGATATAGAAATTCCAGCGTCGTTTTTCAATCCTATGGTTTCTGCTGGTAATCCTGGCGATTCAAGATGCAAGGGATTTACCATCTTCGGTGTCAGGGTTGACGCTAAAACTTGGGCGGTAACTTGAGCAACATCCTGTTGAACACAATAGATGAGTCGTTCGCGCAGATCAGGCATAACCGCTAATGCTCTTGTCCAATCGGGAATCTGAGCGCCTACTGGATCATTAAAATACTGCTCACCTGCATGCGAAATAACCTGTTCAAAACATTCGATCGCGATTTCTTCTTGGTGGCGATCATAGGACAAATCATTGAAGCGAGCATCGATAAAATACTTACGAGTGAAGCTTTGAGCTTCCCGGCGGAATTTGACGCGCAGCGCATGGATATGCTCCCTGGTAATCACCACCTGTTCAGTTTCGGTTAAGGTTCGCAGGATGGAACGGAAAATATCGCGACACATTTTTTGCAACCCCGAATTCACATCTTCACCTAATGGTTGATGTTTGTGGTCAAAAATACCTAAATCAACTTGAGCAATGCGTTTGGATGGCATACTGCGATAGACTTCGGCAAGTAAGCCAATTTCTAAACCCCAATTTGACGGAATGCGCGTGTGTAGGGCTAAATCGCTAGTCAAAGCAAATTCACCAGCTAGAGGGTAACGATAAGCACTCAGGTAGCGTAAGTAGTTCTTTTCACCGAACACCTCCTTTAACACATTAAGTAACGGCGCAATAAACAAACGCACCACTCGCCCATGAAAACTCTGGGGATAATTGCCTAAACGGGTATAGTAGGCTTTATTAAAGTCAATGCCGAATTCCTTATCTAGCAGGGGATACAGCAGTTTCAGTGGATAGGAGCAGTCATAGGTAATAATATCAGCATCATGGAGTGCGATCGCATCAGCACTCAGAGAGGCGACGCCTAAGCCTAACCAAACCGCTAACCCCTTACCCTTATACTTCAGTAAATCCAACCCCCTCTCCTGCACATCGGCTAGAAGCTGAGTAACTCGTGGACCATTTTCCCAAATAATTAGCGTAGTTTGCGGTAGGGTTTGAAAAAATTGTAAGGTTTTGGCATAATCAGTCACCGTTGGCGCATTCACACAAACGATAACCGTCTTGACAAACTCACAAGTAGCCAGATGATCGCGAATTTTAGTTAACGCGGGTCGTTTGAGTTCCTCGTAAAGCGCTGGAATTAAAACCGCCGTGGGCGATTCTTCACTTAAGCGGGTCAATCGGGTTACAAGAGCATCCAGATTACAGCCAAAGTCATGAATCGTTGTGATTAATTCTTGCTTATAGTCCATCAGACTGATGACACCTCTGCACAACCGTTTGATTATTCAATTAATCTGAAAATTATGCTGTGATAATCTATACAAATTGGAAACAGGGAACAGGGTTCGTAGGTTCGTAGTAGGCACTTTAGTGCCATAAACCTGAGGGAGTGACAAGGAACTTGAAGGTACTACTGAGTGTCGGGTGTCGGGAAAAATTGAACTTTACTCAGTCTGATATCCTCCCGACAAACTATTTCCCAATGATCTGTTTGAACGTTATGTCACCGTCAAACCAACTGGTCAACTCGTTTGAGTCACGCATCAAGCCGCTACTAGAAGTCATCTATCCAGAGACTGATATCGAGCAACTAGCGGCTCACTTATTGCAGTTGCTGCACCCCCACTATTGCGATTCAGGAGCGAAAAATCCCGATAAGTGGAATGAACAGCAGATACTACTGATTACCTATGGCGACAGTATCTATCGTCAGGGTGATCAAAAACCCTTGGTGACACTGAAACAGTTTCTCGAACACTATCTTCAGGATACAATAACTGGCGTTCATATTTTACCCGTTTGTCCCTACAGTTCCGATGATGGATTTGCCATCATTGATTATCTGCAAGTTAATCCAGAATTGGGTTCCTGGGAAGATATTCAAACCATTGCCCAACCCTTTGATTTGATGCTGGATTTAGTCCTGAACCATGTTTCTAGTCAAAGTGCCTGGTTTGAACAGTTTAAACAGGGACTTAAACCGGGGTGTAATTATTTTATTGAAATTGACCCAACGACTGATTTATCGCAAGTAGTGCGTCCCCGGAGTAGCCCTTTATTAGTCAAATTGGATACCGTAAACGGCGAAAAGCATGTATGGGCGACGTTTAGCGACGACCAAATTGATGTCAATTTTGCCAATCCAGATCTGTTGGTAGAGTATGTTGAAATTCTGTTATTTTATGTTGTCAATATTGGCGCTAAATATATTCGACTGGATGCCGTGGGATATTTGTGGAAGCGCATCGGGTCATCCTGCATTCATTTACCCGAAACTCACGCCCTGATCCGACTACTGCGAGAACTGTTACAACTCGTTGATCCAGCGGTGGTAATTATTACGGAAACCAATGTGCCGAACCGAGAAAATTTGAGTTATTTTGGCAATGGAAATGAAGCGCATATTATTTACAATTTTAGTTTGCCGCCGCTGTTGCTGAATGCTTTACTTCAGGGAAAATCCGATCATCTAAAAACCTGGATGATGAGTATGCCCCCTGCACCGATGGGTTGTGCCTATTTGAATTTTACCGCATCTCATGATGGCATCGGTTTGCGTCCGGCGGAGGGCTTGCTGTCGGATGACGAATATGAGACGTTACTCCAATGTGTTACTCAATTTGGCGGAGAAATTAGCTATCGCCGTCAACCCGATGGGACGGAAACTCCTTATGAAATTAATATTGCTTTATTTGATGCCCTTAAGGGAACCATAAAGGGGGAAGATCAATGGCAAATTAATCGTTTTATCTGCTCACAAACCATTATGATGTCCTTAGAAGGAATTCCCGCATTTTACATTCACAGTTTGCTAGGGACAGGTAGCGATCGCGCCCTGATGCAGCAGACGGGTAGAAAACGCTCAATTAACCGCCACCGTTGGGATATAGCGGAACTGGAGGAGCAGTTAAAACAGGTAAACTCACCTCACGCGATCGTGTTTCGGGAACTGTCTCGATTGATTCAAATTCGTCGCCGTCAGCAGGCATTTAATCCCAATGCAACGCAATATACACTACATCCCTTAAATCAGGCACTGTTGGTATTTTGGCGACAGAGTATGAAGCGAGATCAGAGTATTTTCTCGATCCATAATTTGAGCGATAAGCCCCAAACATTACCGTTATTGGAATTAAATTTAATTGCCACGGATGAGTGGTGTGACTTGATTAGTGGAAAAATTATTCCCGATATCCATAATACGTTTACGCTACAGCCTTACCAATCAGCGTGGATTACCAATACGTTTGGCAGCGATAGTTAATTGAGAATCGAAGGCATAAGTGAGGTACTCCAGATCCCCGACTTTAGAATTGTCTCCACCTACTTACCACACACCCTCATCATTTTGGTATATAGAGCCGAGGTTTAAATTTCATCCCGACGATAGATATAATTTTGCCTGCCAATCGGTAATCTTTGTACATTCCCAAAGAGAAGAGTTGAGGGCAAAGTATTGTTATGTCTCAAGCAAGTAATAAAAGTACATGGATCGACAAATTGGCTAGATTGGGGTATACCGCCAAAGGGATTGTGTATGCAACTGTCGGCTTATTAGCAGTACAAACCGCATTAGGCAACGGTGGGAAAACCACAGATACCAAAGGTGCTTTAGGCACAATTGCAGCCCAGCCCTTTGGTCAGTTCATGTTAGCAGTAGTCGCCTTGGGTCTGATTGGATACGTAGTTTGGCGTTTTGTCCAAGCGATTCAAGACCCTGACCATACAGGCAAAAGTAATGATGCTGACGATATTGTCAGACGTATTGGTTACGGAATTAGTGGTTTGATTTATGCCAGTTTAGGATTCACTGCGATTCAAATCATTGTGAGTGCGACTCAGAGTGCTAGCGATGGAAGTAAAAAGCAAACGTGGACAGCCCGCCTGCTTGCCCAACCCTTTGGTCAGTGGTTAGTGGGTATAATTGGGGCAATTATTATTGGTTATGGCTTTTACCAATTTTATAAAGCTTACAAAGCTAAATTCCGCAAAAAGCTGAAGTTGTACGAGATGAGTGATACTGAGGAAACTTGGGCAACTCGTGCGGGCAGACTGGGTTTAGCTGCGCGGGGTTTAGTCTTTGTGATGATTGGTTTCTTTGCTATTCAGGCAGGTCGCCAGTATGATTCTAGCGAAGTCAGAGGACTCGATGGGGCGTTAGAAACACTGACTCGACAACCTTATGGAGCTTGGTTATTGGGAATTGTTGCCATTGGTTTAATTGCCTACGGAATTCACATGTTTGTTATGGCAGAATATCGGCGGATTCGGGCGTAAACTCAATAGTATTTTAGAGTTAAGATTGTCGAAGTCATCGATGAAAATATTTTCAGGTAAGATATTTGCTAAGTAGGTTGGTGTAAATAAACTCAACCCTATTTAGTTATGTTAACAAGCCTCAAACCCTTACAAATGGCAAATGACGAATGACGATGCCCACCGTTAACTTTAATTGTCCCCACCTACTTATCTGTGATTGCTTGTTTTTTTAGAGAACCATTGTCATGTACTTGATTGTCTTAGGCGCAGGACCGGAGGGGGCTAGCTTAATTGAGTTAGCCCTTAAAGATGGTCATGAGGTTGCCCTGATTGAAGAGGATGTAGAACGAGCCAGAAAGGTTCTCAAAAGCCACGATATTAATGTATTTCAAGGGGATATTGCCAAGGGTAATCTCCTGGAAGAAGCCAGCGCTGATCGGGCTGATGCCCTGATCGCCGCAACGAGTGATGATTCAGCTAATCTGATGGCGATGTTTCTGGGCAAAGAGTATGAAATTAAGACGCTGATTAGCATGGTCAATCAATCCAATCATCAGTCTCTTTTTGAACGTTTGGGAGTACAGGTTCTCACTAATCCAGAAATGATTATTGCCAAGTCTCTCTATGGGATGATGGAAGATTCTGACAATGAATAAAAGTTAAACCATGAGCAATTTTCTAACTGATTGGTTAGACCGAATAGGTTAAATCATTACAATTGAATTCTCACTCGGCAAGTCAAAACTCGGTCTGGGCGGGTTTAGTTGCATTTAGGTACAGCCATAAACGATAATAGTGAAACCCGCCCCTACAGACGCTTCAAAAGCATGTCTCTACACCCAAAAACTAGTTCCCTCACACGAAGCCATGTGTCAAAACTCAGACCTCATTTTTTTAAGTTATCGTGAATCGACATATTAAAACAATCCTGCGTGACCTGGGTTTATTTCTGTATGTTCCAGGCGCCATGGCATTAGTGTCTATACCTATCGCCATTTTGTTGGGTGAATATTATGCAATATTGCCCTTCTTCGGGACAGCATTAGCGTCATTAGCGGCAGGACAAGGACTTTATCGTCTGTTTCGCCATGCAGAAGCCTCACGTCTACCTCATGCGTTGGTGGCTGTTGCCCTCAGTTGGGGGCTAATTCCCTTTTTTGGTGCGATCCCATTGGTCTTAATTGCGTCTCATTTAGCCAATGTTACTCTTCCTTCCATGACTATGCTTAATTTTCAGGAACCTTGGAATGCTTTATTTGAAGCGTTTTCCGGGTTTACGAGTACAGGACTAAGCATGGCGCTGCGATCGAGTGATTTGCCGCGTAGTATCCAGTGGTGGCGTTCCTTTATGGAATGGATTGGTGGCGTGGGTGTGATTGTGTTGATGGTTTCAGTCTTAGAACCCAGTACTGATGCTTATCAACTTTACTATGCTGAAGGACGCCAGAAGCGAATTGGTTTAACGATTACAGAAACAGTACGTCAAATTTGGTGGATTTATCTTCTATACACGGTGGTAAGTGTCGTCTGGTTGCGCTTAGTCGGAATGCCATGGTGGGATGCGCTGAATCATGGCATGACAGGAATTTCTACGGGGGGATTTGCCATAACTGATAATAGTATTGGTTCCTATAGTCCCCAAATCCAGTTAGCCGTCATCCCGATTATGATTGCGGGGGCGATTAGTTTTCCCATTCACTATCAATTGCTTCGTCAGCGAAAGCTATCAGCATTATGGCAGGATACTCAACATCGGGCGCTGTGGATATTGCTAGCTGGGGGTGTCGTGATCCTGGTTCTCGAAGACTATTGGTTTAGAGGTCAAATTCGGTGGATTGATAGTATATTCCAGTGGGCTTCAGCCTTCGGAACTTGTGGTTTTAGTACGACAAACTTGCGATTGTGGAGTCCCACCACTAAACTCTTATTAACCTTTGGCATGATTTGCGGTGGGGCTTCCGGTTCTACAGTGGGTGGGTTGAAACTGACTCGTGTCGTATCCCTGTTCAAAGGGATTCTGTGGCGCTTTCAACGCATTACTCTAAAACCCCATCAGATGATGCGCTATAAACTAGATGGCAAAGTCATTAAGGAAAATGAAGCGAATCGTCGGATTGAGTCGGCGGCTGTTCTGGCAATACTTTGGGTCAGTTCAATTGCCCTTGGTGTTGTGGTTTTACTCCATATCGTCACACCCCAATATAATTTAAGTGACATTATCTTTGAAGCCGCCTCTGCCCTGGGAAGTGTCGGTTTGTCTACAGGCATTACCCATCCTAATTTACCGTGGCTAGGTAAGTTGACGTTGATTTTATTCATGTGGATGGGACGCTTGGAGATTATTCCCGTACTGCTTTTGCTATCTTGGCCCCTAGGTGGCGTAGGCAAGATGATTGGCAGGAAAATCCGTCGGATGTAACCAGACTTACGCAAGTATACAATCGTAGGGGCAATTCGTAAATTGCCCCTACAGGTAGCTTTATGTAGCTTTATATGGAAATTTAAACAGACAGATCAGTCAATTTTTTTCTTGACATCCTCTTTTACATTTTCCACCGAATGTCGTACTTGAGCTTCAGTCTGTTTAGCTTTACCTTCTGCCTTGTCTTCTGGATCGCCCGTAATTTCTCCGATAGCTTCCTGGGCTTTCCCTTCAATATTCTTAGCTGTGGCTTTCATTCGATCTTCAGTACTCATAGTGATATATTTAATTAACTTCTACACCATAAATTATATCGAATCCGGTATACTTATACGTCTAGCGGAAGACGTACTCCTTTAGAAATAGGCATTATTATAGATAGCGATAGTTTAGGCTAGCTATTATAATAAAATAAACCACAAGCTTAACCCTAAGCAGTGGCATTATTTTTTTACATTGCCCTAGCCTAATCAAAACTCTTAAGACAGTAATTAATAGTCATGACTCGTTCAGCGTGCCTGATTTTTAATCCTGTTGCGGGTCAAAGTGACCCCGACAAAGATTTAAATAAAATCGTTAATATTTTGGAGCCAGAAATTGAACTCGATGTTCAATGCACCACGCCAGACAAGGATGCGGCTCAACTGACGAAAACTGCCGTTGAGCGAGGTATTCAGACTATCATTGCGTCTGGAGGAGATGGGACGCTGTCGGCGGCGGCTGGCGCACTGGTGGAAACAGGTATTCCTTTGGGTATTATTCCCCGGGGAACGGCTAACGCTATTGCCTCCGCTTTGGGAATTCATGACACGATTAAAGCAGCGTGTCAAACGATTTTAGACGGAAAAACTAAGAAAATTGATGTGGGTCGATGTAATGGCAAGCCGATGGTACTGCTAGCCGGAATTGGCTTTGAAGCTAAAACCGTTGAAGAGGCAGATCGAGAGCTAAAAAATAATTTTGGTATGCTGGCTTATGTCGTATCAGGACTACAAAATCTCAGTGAGTTGGAGTCCTTTGAGGCAAAGATTGAGACAGACGAGAATACCTTTACAATTGCAGCCGGGGCAGTAACGGTAGCTAATGCCGCACCGCCGACATCTATTTTGGCTCAAGGACCGGCTGGTATTGTTTATGATGATGGACTTCTGGATTTAACCGTCGTCACTCCCAAAGATCAAACCAATGTAATTGCCGCCTCTTATGAACTTCTACAATCGGCGATTTTGGGGGAAAGTGCAGAACATGAGGATATTAAATATATCAGAACTCGCTATGTTAAAGTGACCACGCAACCTGCCCAGAAAATTGTCTTGGATGGAGAAATTATTGGCGAAACTCCAATTAAGGTGGACTGTATTCCTGGAGGCTTAACGGTTTTCGTGCCAATGCAGCCAGACTAACTACTAACTAGGGGCTGCTGAATAAGATGTTGTGGTGAGGGGGAGCGGGGGAAGCTGGGGAAGCTGGGGGAGCTGGGGGAGCAAGGGTACATTTTTCCTGAGCAAGGTAATGTCATATATTTAAAGAATACTACCCCATTTCCTTGAATCAAACCCTCTGTCAATAAGGCTCAAAGTATTGATGGGCTTTGCGGTTTTGGCTTTGTGCAGCAAGCCCTAACTAAAAAAGAGACGTGCCGTGGCACGTCTCTACAAAGGGGCGGTATTAAGCGTATTTTTCTTCATGTTTGACAATAACCCAAACCGCGTGAATGGAACCCGGAAGCAAACCCAGTAAAGTTAACAAAATGTTAATTAAAAAGGCTGAACTAATTCCTGTGGTCAGAAAAACGCCCACAGGTGGGAGCAGGATTCCCAAAACTATTCGGAGTAATTTCATAAGGATTAATAAATTCAGTTTGTCGGTTACTCTATAAAGATTAACGGCTAAACTCGGTTGTTAACCTCCATCTGGAGAATGATTTTGTCGTAATTATGGCGTGGGCAAGGTGAATCAACTCCTTTGTATCACTTGGGTAGGTTGGGTTGAACGACATGAAACCCAACAGACTAAAGCTAGCTTGTGTGGAGTCCGTCCCTCGACCCAACCTACCTCAATTTATCCAGCTAATCTAACAGGTGGCAAAATCTATCTCTGTAGAGATGACAATCAGACCCATAGAGATGGATAGTAAGAGTAATATCGTTTTTTCAGATATTTGAACATTACAAGTGAGGAAAAATTTATGAAGGCATTCTTTTTTACCTTGTTAGCTACAGCCTTGAGCTTATTGGTTGTTGATCTAATTGTGCCAGGTGTTGACCTAGCCACGTTTATAGCGGCTTTATTAGGGGCTGCATCCATTGGCGTGGTGAACTCATTTATCAAGCCAATTCTGTCTGTGCTATCTCTCCCATTGAATATCGTGACACTCGGATTATTTTCTTTGGTGGTCAATGGATTGTGTTTTTGGTTAGCTGCTGTAGCTGTACCTGGATTTGCCGTTCAGGGCTTACCCGCGTTTATTTTGGGTCCGATTGTCCTATCTCTGGTTAATACCTTCTTGAGTAACTACTTTGCTCAACGAGAACCTGAACTTGAGATGGAATAAGGACAGCGCTGTATTGCTGGAAATCGCTAGGATTGTCAGAGTACCTCTTTGAGAGGATGATAGGTTAGCGCTATATTTAAGGGCAATACGGTTGTGATAGAATGACTCATCCCCCTTGATCTCAAGCTTTGAGTATAAATACACAGAGGTTGACTCACGTCTACAAGCGTGAAAACTAGGATTCGGTTAAGCGAACTAGACACAACGTCTTCTTTTATCCTAAATTGGGGATGGGTGTTCACCCTTATTTATCAATAACGTATTTTAAATCGGTTTTGACGATAACCTGTGGAGGAAAGCTATGACAGTTTTAGAACGAGTACAGGAGATGTTTGACTATCTGTGGGGAGGCGTCAAGCGAATTTTTGGCGCTAACGATGATGAATATCCAGATACAGGTGTTCAACCCTTTGAAGGCGATCGCCCCAAGGAACGGCAATAAATTAGGTGCGATCTAGCCATCCTATTTAAGTTGGGAAATGCTAGATGCTCAGATCCCTTGCTCAGATCCCCGACTTCTTCAAGAAGTCGGGGATCTTGTCCTCATTCGGTTATCGGTGAGGAAGGGCGGGTTTTGTTGTTCCATTATCGGTGAGGAGGGCGGGTTTTGTTGTTCCGTTATCGGTGAGGAGGGCGGGTTTTGTTGTTCCATTATCGGTAAATAGCGTAATTTAGTCCCTAAACCCGCCCCTACAATTGTGCCTAAACCTTGCCCCTACAATTGTGCCTAAACCTGCCCCTACAATTGTGCCAAACCTAGCCCCTATCGTGTCTAAAGGGAAACCAGACAATCGATTTAATCCCTAACTTTAGTTACTGAACTGACGCTCTAGACAGCCTACCCAAAATTTCACTTTTTAATACATCCTGCTGTTGATTGCTTTGAACAATCACAGCGACTTGATTATTGAATATCTCCATATATCGGCGATCGCGTTCATTAAAACTTGTCTTGAAATAATCAGGAACATCAAGAGAATCAGCGGGATTATCCTCCGAAACAGCTCCCGGTTTGCGCTTGTTGAGTAACTGCGTCACCCCCAATAACTCCCCATCGCGACTTAAAACAGGCATACAGAGTAAACTATAGCTGCGATATCCGGTTTCTAAATCCATTTGTTTGGCGTGTAATGCGCCATCATGGTCATACAAGTCATAGGGAATCATCATTAGCTTACTAGATGCTGCCACTTGACCCGCAAACCCCATACCAATTTCACTGCGAATTTCGCCAGCACCAGGAAGTTGAGTCCATAAATCACCCCGTTGGCGATCAACTAGCCACAGGATACTGCGATCGGCATTGGTCAACGTTTGCGCCGCATCCATGACTTTTTGCAGAATTTCCTGAGATGTCCAATTCCCTTGACTAATCGAACTAATCGCTAACCATAACGCATCGATCGCTTGTCGCCCCTGAATGATCCGCATTTCTCGATAAAAGGATTGTACGCCTTCCAGAATCGGCAGAATTGAAGGGACAGATTGAGCCAGTTGTTTTTCATCGTCTTTCCTAAACCCTTTAGGGTCAATGCGTTCAGATAATGGTGCACCGCGATCGCTAGTAGGTTTGAGTTTATTAATTAATTCAATCAGTGCTACCACAGCCTGCTGCGAATTGACGATAGGATAGACTAAATGACTGTGAATCAGATAATCCTTAAACTGAGGGGTAGCTGTTTGAATTAACGTCGAGAGGCTGGGATGCTTCTGACTAATTCGATGTCGCATTGGTTTAGAGATAGAGGCTAACTCGCTTCCATCAGCAGCAAGCTGAACTTCTCTTAATTTCCCCGTTTCATTATCAACAATTAATGACCAAAACGCTTGGTTTTCGCTATTCAAGACAAAAATCGTCGTCTGTTCAGTATCCAGGGTCTTGGTCACTGATTTGGCAATAAAACTTAGCATGTTATGCATCACTTCATCGCTATGGTTGCCCACGGCTTGATTAAGCATCACCAGGGTATTGTGAACCCCTTCTTTGGGTTGAATTTGGGTAAATTGCTTTAAAGTTTCGTGAGTCTTTGCATATTGCAAAATCACACCCACTCGCTCATTAAACACTTGCATGGACTGACAGTCATGCTCATCAAAACTGGCTTGAAATTGTTCAGGTGGTTGGGGCCAATGTTCAGGTTTATAGGACGGGAAATTTCCGGGTTTACGTTTATTAACCAATTGCGTCACGCCAATTAATTCACCATCCGCGTTAAAGACAGGCATACAGAGTAAGCTACAGGTGCGATATCCTGTAGTGCGGTCAAATTTTCGAGAATTGGTTGCATCAGGATGATCGTAGAGGTCAAAGAGAATATTCAGGGGTTGAGCTGTTTTAGCCACCTTACCCACAAATCCCACACCGACAGGGACTCGCATTTGGGTTAAGGAACCATCAGCTTGGAGAATTTTCGTCCACAAATCATGGCGCTCGCGATCCAAAAGCCATAAGGTACTGCGGTCAGCATTCATCAGTTTCTTCGCCGCGTCCATAACCCGTGGCAGGATTTCTTGAATGTCTAAACTACTCCTATCTAGAGAACGAGTGGCTTCGGCTAAAGCGGCGGTTGCTCGCAGTTTCTTTGTGGCACGATAACAGGATTGGCAGCTTTCCAGAATTCGGCGAATTGCCGGAACAAATTCGGCTAATTGCTTTTGATCCCGTTGACTAAAGCCGTGGCGATTGATTAACCAATGTCCTTGATTATCGGAGTTTTTGGGTCGCTTTAATTTGTTGAGTAATTGAATGACAGCAATAACTTGCTGATTTTCATTGGTAATTGGCAACGCCAAGACATTATAGGTATAATAATTGTATTTTTCGTCATATTCTTGAACCAATTCAGACCGCGCATCTTGGTAAACATTCGAGCGAATATTAATGGGTTTTCGAGTTTTTGCCACTTGACCCGCAATTCCTTCCCCTAATCGTACCTGAATATCCAGAAATTCACTCCCTTCATTTTCAGCCACGACTGACCAAAGTTCAGTTTTGTCTTCATTGAGTAAGAAGATAGTCGCGCGATCGGCGCTGAGTAAATCACCAATGCGTAAGGTTACGTCTCGCAACACCTCATACAGCGCCTGCGCCGAATCTCTACCATCAGCAACACAAGCTAGTTGAGAGACTAACAGTTTTCGCTCCAGTTCAGCGAGGGTTTTATGAAATTGTGAATGCTGAGGTTCAGGTTCTAATGCTGCTAGATGTTTTTTGACCCAACTGAGGTTAAAAACTGACCGATAAATGCGATTGTGAACCTTTAAAATACTCCCTTGTTTGACCACTAATCCCGACAATCTCAGTTCCATTTGTTCAGGACTATCATCATCAATAATTTCTCCGTATCGATTCGGGGAAGTGCCAAAGTCTGATATCCCATGAATGGCAGAGGAATGAGACGAAGATAGGATTTTTTGGTAAAGTTTTAACAGGGAACGACTGCGTTGTTCATTTCGGAGTAAGCGATCGCGAATGGTGCGTAAATGTTCGGGTTCATCGTGGCTTTCCCAGTTTTCCAAAATGCGCGATCGCACCAGTTGCTCAACCCAGTGAGATTCTTGTCCTAGCGGTGGTGCATCCTCGGCTTCGACGATTAGCTTGCAGAGTTTCTGCGTCAGAAACGGTTGTCCCTGTGTCCAATTAAGTACCGCTTTCATCAGTTCCTGGGAATTGGCGGATTTGACGGTTAATCCTTGGGTAATAGGTTCGGCTTCGTCTAAGCGAAAACCCGTCAGTTCAATCGCTTCTCCACAATTGAAGGGAAGACTATAGGCTTGGGAACGAATTAAATCCGTTGGCGACGCCACGCCTAAAATCGCAAATGTGAGGCGGTTATATTCTGGTTGATCGGCGCGATTATTATGACAAGCGCGAATTAAACCAAAAAAGTCATTCACGGAAAAAGGCAAGCGCAGAACACTATCGACTTCATCAACAAAGATAATTAATTTTTTTTCCAAAAGCGATTCATGTTTGAGAAGAACCTCTTTAATAAATCGCACTAATCCCTGGGTACTGGACAGAGTTTCATATTTGCTCCACCAGCTATCAAAATCGCCAATTTTCTCCAGGAGATGAAAACTATCAGCTAGGGTATAGGTAATACTGCCATAAAATTCACTTGGCGTAATATCGGGACTAATGATTTCAGTTAAATCAATCGCCGCACAAGCAATTCCTTCCGATTGGAGTCGCGTCATGGTTTGGACGCGCAAGCTGGATTTACCCATCTGTCGGGAATTCAGGACATAACAAAAGAGTCCCGCTTTTAATGCCGTATAGAGAGCGCGATCGGCTTTTCGCCAAACATAGGTGGGAGCATCAGCTGGGAGACTCCCACCGACTTTATATTCGTACATGGTCTACTGAATAAGTCTTGTTGTGGGGGTAGGATGCAGGGGAAGCATGTTCCAGACGTGCCATGGCACTATGGCAAGCTGCGGGAGCAAACTGCGAGTATTCTTTGGTGAATCCTCGATAAATCCATAATAATTTGTTGAAGCATAGTTTCCCAAGCGATTTGTTTGTCTAGGCATCCTGCTTCTGTACCCAATAGACGCCAAAATAGTTCCTCTCTAATATGACATAAATTATAGACTTAAATTCTTTGGTCAATAAATGAGAAGGTGGAGCATTTTCTTGAATTGAGTAAACCCAGTTAAATGACTACTGGCAAACCTCTAATTTTTCTAAGGCTTTCGGATGAGTAACAAAGTAATAGTTGAGCCAATTGCAGCCTCGCAAGAGCATTTCATTTAATTCTTCAACCCGCCATATCCGTGCCGTACCATCATGGGATGCAGTGGCAAGGTACTTTCCGTCGGGGCTAAAACTCACACTCGTTACGGCACTCCGATGCCCCTTAAATTCTGCTAGCGGGTTGCCCGATAAATCCCACAACCGTGCAGTACCATCTTCACCAGCCGTGGCAATGTATTCTCCATTCGGGCTAAAACTCACACTCCTTACCCAACCCTGATGCCCCTGAAATCCCGTTAGCGGGTTACCCGATAAATCCCATAATCGAACCGTGCCATCCTCACCAGCCGTGGCAATATACGGCTCATTCGGGCTAAAGCTGACACTGGTTACCCAGCCTTGATGCCCTTTGAATTCAGCTTTTTGCTTGCCAGACAAATCCCACAATCGGGCAGTGCCATCCGATGAAGCGGTAGCAATGTATTGCCCATTGGGGCTAAAGCTAACACTGGTTAACCAGCTCTGATGTCCCCTAAATTCGGCTTTTTGGTGGCTAAACAAATCCCACAACCGAACAATACCGCCCTCACTCGCTGTGGCAAGGTACTCACCATTGGGACTAAAACTGACACTGGTTACCCAACCCTGATGCCCCTTCAACTCAGCGATTTGATTGCCAGACAAGTCCCACAACCGGGTCGTGCTATCGTCATGGGCAGTGGCAATATACTCACCATTCGGGCTAAAATCGACACTCAAGACTGTACCCTGAACCCCCCCTTGAAATTCAACGAGTTGCTTCCCGGATAAATTCCACAATCGGGCAGTACCGTCAGCCGAAGCCGTCGCCAGGTATTCACTATTGGGGCTAAAACTGACACTCAAGACTTTGCCTTGATGCCCCCCGAATTCCATCAACTGTTTCCCCGATAAATTCCACAATCGGGCAGTACCATCCTCCCCAGCCGTGGCGATGTATTCACCATTGGGGCTAAAGCTGACACTCCAGACTTGACCTTGATGCCCCCCGAATTCCATCAACTGTTTTCCCGATAAGTCCCACAATCGGGCAGTACCGTCTTCCCCAGCCGTGGCAATGTATTCACCATTGGGGCTAAAGCTGACACTCCAGACTTGACCTTGATGCTGCCTGAATTCGACAAGCTGTTTCCCCGATAAATCCCACAACCGGGCAGTACCATCCTCCCCAGCCGTGGCGACGGATTCTCCATTGGGGCTAAAACTGACATGGGTTACCCAACCCTGATGTCCCTTTAATTCAGCTTTTTGATTGCCAGACAAGTCCCACAGTCGGGCAGTGCCATCTGATGAAGCCGTCGCCATGTACTTACTATTCGGACTAAAACTGACATGCCATATTCTTTGCTGATGCCCTTTGATTTGATTCCTTTCTCGAATTTTGTCAAGAATTTGTTGTAGGGCGACAACGGGGCGGGTGGTGAGTTCCTCTGGGAGGAGACGACTATCTTGCGCCTGCTTTTGCAAGGCTTGCCCTGCTTCCATGGCTAAGAGTAACCCTTCGATTTCGCCACCCCTACTTTCGAACCGTTGCAAAGCTTGAAAACTGACCCGTTCAAGTCGAGTAGTTTCCATCGTCTGTTTTAGTTCTCTAATCACTAAGTTGACGACGATTCCTGCAACCGTTGCGCTAAATAAAGAAACGAACAGGATGCCCAAGCCCATGCGAATTGTGCGTTGGGCTTTATGTGTCGCCTCAACCAATATCTGATTTGCCTGTTCGACTGCCTCCTTCTGTTTTCTCTCTAACTCCAACGCCATTCGTTTATCCAATTCTTGACTAGCCGCTAAGAATTGATAATCACGATCGCTTAAACTTTTATTAGTTGCCCACGCCAAGGCTTCTTGCAATGCCTGTCCCTGCAACAGCCGTGATTGATCTTGACAGTTCGATTCCTCCCAGGCAGTAATTCTCTGACTATAGGGTCGCAGATTGGCTAATTCTTGCTCCACCCAACGACGGTTAAAAATCCTGGCATAAATGGGATTATAAACCTTTAAATATCCTTGCCGTTTCACCACCAACCCCGTCAGTCGCAATTCAACTTGTTCCGGACTCTCATCTGTGGGGATTTGTCCCTGCTGTAAGATGTGCTGATAGAGTCCCAGTAATCTACCTGCACACTGTTCATTTACCAGGATGCGATCGCGGATTGTTCTCAAATGCTCTGGTTCATCCCAGGCTTCCCAGTTTTCGATAATACACTGTTGCACTAACAGCTCAATCTCATTAGCCGCCGATGGATTGTCGGGATAGAATTCCTGACCCATTGTATCCCATTCTTGAACAATGAGAGAACATAATTTTTGAGTCAGAAACGGTTGTCCTCCTGTCCAATCCAATACCTCAGATAAAACGGATTCAGCATTCTCTACGTAATTCTGCAATCCTTTGATTAACGCTGACTTGGCTTCGGCAAAAGTAAACCCGGTTAACTCAATGGCTTGACCAATATTAAACGGGGTGCGCTGTTTATCTGCGATCAAATCCGATGGCGTAGCCACTCCCAACAAACAAAATGTTAGACGTTGATAGTCGGGATTATCAACCCGTTGATTATAGCAAGCCCGGATAAAGGCAAAAAAGTCATCTTTGAACTTAATTTTCAGGATACTATCGATTTCATCGATAAAAATGACGATGGTTTCAGATAACTCAATTAACAGTACATCATCAATAAATTCACTCAACCGTTGTACTGGGGATAAAACTTCGCGATCGCGCCACCAGTTGCTAAAGTTAATTTTCCTGGAAAGACGAAACCCACGTAATAACTCAGACACCAATCCGCCATACCATTCTTCTGGCGTCACATGGCTACCAATGCGAGTCATATCAATCGCGGCACATTTAATCCCTTGGGCTTTTAGCTTCTTCGTCATCTGCACCCGCAAGCTGGATTTACCCATCTGTCGAGAGTTGAGAACGTAGCAAAACTCTCCGTTAATTAATCCCTGATACAATTGAGCATCCGCCTGTCGCACCACATAGGTTGGATGTTGATACTCTAGACTTCCACCGACTTTGTAATAGTTTATATCTGGCATACCCTTGACGAATGACTTAACTTTTATTGTGCCCACCTACTTAACCTCGTCACTCTCTACACTCTCCAACTCTCCTACGTGCTTGAGGATGACTAGCCAGATAATCCTTCAGCCATTGACAACCTCGATAAAGGAGTTGATTTAATCCTTCTACCCGCCACAGTCTTGCCGTACAGTCATTTGAGCTAGTGGCAAGATACTGACCATCTGGACTAAAACTCACACTTGACACTCTGCCTTGATGTCCTTTATATTCGGCAATTGGATTTCCCGATAAGTCCCACAATCTGGCTGTGCCGTCACCTGAGCCAGTGGCAAGATACTGACCATCCGGACTAAAACTCACACTTGATACTCCGCCCTGATGTCCCTTGAATTTGGCTAACAGCGTTCCTGATAAATTCCATAGTCGTGCTGTGCGGTCAGTGGACGCGGTGGCAATAGACTGACCATTCGGGCTAAAACTAATATGTCCAACTCTACCTCGATGTCCTTTAAATTCTGCCAATAGCTTTCCTGACACGTTCCATAGCTGGGCTTTGCGGTTACCTGATGTCGTGGCTAGGCGTTCTCCATCTGGACTAAAACAGACATGCCATACCCGACTCTTATGGGATTTGAGTACCCTCAATTGGTTTCCCGATAAATCCCACAACCTCAGTGTGCGATCATCTGAAGTTGTAGCAATTGTCTTCCCATCTGGACTAAAAGTGGCACAGGTGACAATGCCCTGATGTCCCCTAATTTCTACAATCTGTTGGCTAGCTAAGTTCCATAGTCTTGCCGTACCATCCTCTGAAGCAGTGACAAGATGTTCTCCCCTTGGACTAAAACATACCGTTCTCACCCAACTCTCGTGTCCGTTAAATTCAGCAATTAACTTGCCCGATAAATCCCATAACTTCGCTGTACCGTCAGCAGATGCGGTAGCCAGATACTCACCTTGAGGAGAAAAACTAACCTGTTCAACCCAGTCTGTATGTCCCTTAAATTCCGGTTGCGGGTTGGGCAATAAGTGCCACAGTTTAATCGTTCTGTCACTTGAGGCAGTAATTAACTGATTCCCTTGGGGAGAAAAAGAGATACTTTTAACCCAGTTGGCATGTCCGTTAAATGCGGCAATCTGTTTACCAGATAAATCCCATAATCGTGCCGTTTGGTCGGCAGAGGCGGTAGCGAGAAACTCACCTTGAGGGGAAAACCTGACACAAGTGACTCCCCCTTGATGTCTGTTAAACGTGGCAATCTGTTTACCGGATAAATCCCATAATCGTGCCGTTTGGTCGGTAGAGGCGGTGGCGAAGGAGTCACCTTGAGGAGAAAAACTGACACAAGTGACGACTCCTTGATGCCCGTTACATTCGGCAATCTGTTTCCCCGATAAGTCCCACAAGTTGGCTGTGCTGTCACCTGAAGCCGTGACAAGATACTGACCATTGGGACTAAAATCGACGCTATTGACCCATTCGTTGTGTCCAATAAATTCAGTAATCTTTTTTCCGGATAAGTCCCACAACCTTGCCGTACTATCCGCAGAAGCCGTGGCAAGATATTGACTATCGGGACTAAAACAAACTGACCTGACCCCTTTGCTGTGTCCAATCAAATCAGCAATCAGGTTACCCGATAAATCCCATACCTTTGCAGTTCCATCCTCTGAGGCAGTAGCAAGATATTGCCCATTTGGACTAAAACTGAGACGCTTCACCATGCCCTGATGCCCTTTAAATTTGGCTAGCTGCTTACCCGATAAATTCCATAGTCTGGGGGAGGCATATTCTGTGACTGTGGCAAAGTATTTCCCATTGGAATTAAACATTACATCTACATGTCTAACCTTGCCTTGATTGAAGGAGAATTGATTGTATTCTCGAATATTATCCAAAATCACCTGTAATGCCAGTAGCGGACTGGTTGCTGGATAGGTTTGTACGGGGTGACCATCTTGCACTAGCTGTCGTAACGCTTCCCCTGACTCCATGGCGGCGAGTAAGGCTTCGATTTCGCCGAAACCTGACTCAAACTGTCGCAGTGCTTTCACACCTGCCCTCTCAATTTGTGACCCTTCTTTGGCTTCTGCTAAGAGTTGTTCGGCTTTTTGTTTGGCTGAAGCTAAAATTTGTTTGGCTTGCCGTTCTGCCTCTAATTCTTGTTGTTGGCTTTCGGTTAAGAATGCATAATCGACAACCCCTAAACTTTTATTCGCTGCCCACGCCAAGGCTTCTTGTAATGCCTCGCCGCGCAACAGTCGGGATTTGTCTTGACGATTGGATACCTCCCAGGCTCTAATCGCTTGAGAGTAAGGTCGCAAATTGGCTAATTCCTCCTCTACCCAACGATGGTTAAAAATCCCGGCATAAATGGGGTTATAAACTCTTAAATATCCTTGCTGTCTAACGACTAAGCCTGTCAGTCGCAATTCGACTTGTTCCGGACTCTCATCTGTGGGAATTTGTCCCTGCTGTAAGATTTGCTGATAGAGTCCCAGTAATCTACCTGCACGCTGTTCATTTACCAGGATGCGATCGCGTATCGTTCTCAAATGCTCTGGTTCATCCCAGGCTTCCCAGTTTTCTATAATACACTGCTGCACTAACGGCTCAATCTCATTAGCCGCCGATGGATTGTCGGGATAGAATTCCTGACCCATTGTATCCCATTCTTGAACAATGAGATAACACAATTTTTGGGTCAAAAACGGTTGCCCTCCTGTCCAATCCAAGACCTCAGATAAAACCGCTTCAGCATTCTCTACGTGATTCTGCAATCCTTTGATTAACGCTGACTTGGCTTCGGCAAAAGTCAACCCGGTTAACTCAATTGCCTGACCAATATTAAATGGGGTGCGCTGTTTGTCGGTAATCAAATCCGATGGCGTAGCCACTCCCAACAAACAAAAGGTGAGACGTTGATAGTCGGGATTATCCACCCGTTGATTATAGCAAGCCCGGATAAAGGCAAAAAAGTCATCTTTGAACTGAATTTTCAGGATACTATCGATTTCATCAATAAAAATAACAATCTTGTCGGATAACTCAATTAGGAGGACATCATCAATAAATTCACTCAACCGTTGTACCGGGGATAAAATTTCGCGATCGCGCCACCAGTTGCTAAAGTTAATTTTCCTCGAAAGTCGAAACCCGCGCAACAACTCAGACACCAATCCGCCATACCATTCTTATGGCGTCACATGGCTACCAATGCGAGTCATATCAATAGCGGCACATTTTACACCTTGGGCTTTCAGTTTTTTCGTCATCTGCACCCGCAAGCTGGATTTACCCATTTGCCGGGAGTTGAGAACGTAGCAAAACTCTCCGTTAATTAATCCCTGATACAATTGAGCATCCGCCTGTCGCACCACATAAGTCGGGTGGTGATACTCTAAACTTCCTCCTATTTTGTAATAATCGCTATCTGACATAGAGTCATTTTAGATTAGTTGGAATTGATAGTAAATTGCTATAGCATCGGCTAGTGTAATCCCAGTAACAAAAACCCCGTAGAGACGTTGCATGCAACGTCTCTACAATTTGGGTCGCTAGAATTCATAATTCATAATTCTCTGAAAATATTGCCGATATAACTGACAACGAGGAATGACGCGATCGCGCTTTCGCTGAATCAGTCCCATACTGTATAATTGATACGCCTGCATGGTTTCGATTTGTACGGGTTCGGTGGCACTGACAACCTGTTTTAGGGCGGCGGCTAATTCTGAATTTTCTTTCAACATTCCCCAATGTCGGCGCAAATGTGCTTCATAGATTCCTGCTTCGGTTGGCGCATCTTGCAATAATTTGCCGAGTGTCACATCCTGACGGGCTAAGTGATACAGTCCCAATCGCACTAAATAGGGATGTCCCCCTACCATTGCCATTAACTGTAGAACTTGCGTCTCATCCCAATCCAGTTGATAGCGTTGAGCTAAATCGGCGACTTGTTGCGAGGTAAACTCTGGCAATTCTATCGGTAATCCCACATTAAACGGGGATTGATTAATATCCAACGGTCCATAATCTTCCGTTGAATGCGCCACCACCAATCGCAATTCTTCCCAAATATCAACCGTCTTGGCTTCCTCATGCCAACTGCGTAACATGGGAAAGAATCCTTGTGCAATATCGGGGGACTGAAACACTCGATCCGCTTCATCTAATGCCAAGACTAAAGGTGAATCCAGTTGTTCTAATAAATGCTCTTGGATGTAGGTTGTACAATTAACAATACTACCCCGATCCTGATCCCAATACTCATCCAGTTGAGCATCCAGTTTGAGTTTAGAACTGATACAAACACACAACCAGCGCAAAAATCGATTCAGACTGCTAAAAACGTCCGCCTCAGCTTGTAGCAAATTTAACCGCACTGTGGCATAACCCTGGTGTTCTGCATAGTCCAGAATTCGATCCAGCAGCGACGTTTTACCCATTTGCCGAGGTGCTTTAATCCGAATTAGCGCCCCAGGTTGACGAATTGTCTGATAACAATGCTCCTCAATAGGTAGGCGTTCTATATAAAATTGCGAATTGAGTTCCACTGCACTATTCGGTAGTTGCCCAAGAAGGGCGGGTTTAGTGTAGAGACGCGCCATGGCGCGTCTGTACAAGGGGGTTGTCTCCAGAATGTTATCAGTAAAACCCGCCCCTACAACAGAGCGCTTCTGTTCCCGTTGCGGCACGCCTGTGGTTACAGAAGGCGGTGGTGATGCACTAGGGGCGACTTGTTTGGATTTTTCCGGGCGGCGACGTTCCCACTCTAGATTGAACCGTTGCATAATCGCCTCTTTATCGTACCGTTTGTGCCAGAGTTTCAGGGTAAAGTGCCAATCATGTAATCCTTTCTTTCCCGGACGATTATCTTCCAGAATCTCGACAAAATCTGCCAGCCGTCTCAGTGCTTCCTTAATTTGTTCGCTATTTAATTTGCCTTCATAGGGATCTAAGGATGTCAATTCTTGGAGAAATCGCACTTTTGTCCTGACAACCAACTGGTTCTCACTTTGCCAGTTGACCTTTATCTGTAGATGTTCTGTATTCTCCCACTCGTCATTGGCGTAAGCCAGCAACGCTTCTAACAGGCGTTTTGCCCGTTTTTTCGCTTGAGGTCCATAGTTCGGTCTAGCCATCGACAAATCCCACCCAGTAAAACGTTGGGGGATTCCCCTAAGTTGGGTAACATCCCCTAACGATTTATCCCCCATTGTAGATAACTTCTCGCTACCAGCACAGGTAGCTAAGTTGAGGGTAGTTCCGCCGTTGGTAGTAGGCACGCTTCGTGCCTCAAGCACCTCAATAAGAGATAGTTTGTAGGTTGGGTAGAGCGTAAGCGTTACCCAACAGGCTAACCCGATTGGGTTGGGTTACTCGGAAAGAAGGCTCCGCCTACGTTCCCATAGCCCCACAACGGTGATATAGCGCTTTCCCAGCGTGTGAGGTACACCTAAATGTAGGGGCAATGTAGGGGCGCAAAGCTTGCGCCCTTAACGATGTATCGCATCAAACCGGAAATTGCTATATGCTCCCGTTTAGTTGTTCTGACCTCTGCTAGCGGCTATTCGGAAAAAATTGTCACAATAATTATCCAGGTTCTGGAAAAAAGCCAGTTCAGCTTGAGCGGCTTTTACTGTCCTCATTAGTAAGGAACCGTCTTGGTATTTAATATGGCTCTGTTATAGGCTGGTTCTGGCTTTGAGTAGTTTTAGACGGTGTGGATTCGGCTTTCTTTAACATTGGGTTCAATCCCATAAGCCTCACAGGGGAACCCAGTTCAATCTATTTTGTTTTCTGTTGGCATTAAAGGAAATGAGATAAAACTTCTTTATTTTTTTCTAAACAAGTTTTGACTTAAGCTTGAAGTCTAATGTTTGAGTGAACTATAGTAACGGTGGATTAATCAGAGGGTTAAGCGAAGTAAACCTATGTCTAGGATTACCGTTTCCGATTTGCCTTTAGCTGGTTCTGAGTTGTTTCAATGTGCTGAAAGCTTTCTCAGTGATCTAATAGAAGATGACCTGTCGATTACGGCTGGACTACCATTCCCTCTAATTAGATTCAGCATCGTTGATACGGTTCCCATCGGTGGCGAGGATGTTTTCTCTAAGTCTATCTCTTACATTGCGTGATGGATTGCTCGTTCCCTTATATTTAAATAGCTTCATCGGTTATGACATTCCTGTTGAATTCTGATAATATTTTCGATTATTTAGTTGAGCGTAGTTTCTGCCATCCCTCAGATCTAGCTCTCAGTCAGGTTGAGCCAGTTGCTGCCAAAAACTTTAATTTATTGGTAAAATTTACTGACACTCATAAGCTTTTGGTTAAGCAGGAACGGCACAATCAGGACGGAAAAGCGGCTGGTGAGTTTTGGGGGGAGTGGCAGATGCAACTGTTTTTGCAACAATTTCCTGACGTTGAACACCTACGCCCATTTCTGCCAGACGTGCTGCATTTTGATCGGGATCATTCCATTCTTGTCTGCCGTTATCTGGATGATTACCGGGATTTAATGGAGTTCTATACGAAGGAAAATAGTTTTCCTACAGAAATTACGGTGGCAATGGGTAGGTTTCTGGGAACTCTCCATCGCGATACATTTAACTGTCAAGACTATCAGCATTTCTTTACTCAACAGTCGGATACTCTTACAACTGAGCAAGTTCCTAAATTAATTCGGGGGTTGGAACGAATTGGACCCGAAGTTTTTGGTCAAGTGCCTGCTGATGGGTTGAAGTTTTTTGCCCTATATCAGCGGTATGATAGTTTGGGGTGTGCGATCGCGGAATTGGGCGGTGCTTTTTCTCCCTGTTGCCTGACGCACAATGACCTGAAGTTGAATAATATCCTGCTGCACAGGGATTGGGAGCAAACCGATGATAGCATTGTGCGTTTCATTGACTGGGAGCGCTCGACGTGGGGAGATCCAGCGTTTGATTTGGGAACATTGATTGCTAGCTATGTGCAAATTTGGCTGGGTAGTTTGGTGATCAGTAATTCACTCAGTCTTGAAGAGTCTCTGCGGTTAGCGGCGACACCTCTGGAACAGCTTCAGCCTTCTATTGCGGCTCTGACTCAAGCTTATTTTGACAGGTTTCCGGAAATCTTAGACTATCGCCCTGATTTCTTACGGCGGGTGGTGCAATTTGCGGGTTTTGCCTTGATTCAACAGATTCAGGCGATGATTCAGTATCAAAAGTCTTTTGGCAATATGGGGATTGCGATGCTTCAGGTTGCTAAGACGTTGTTATGTCGTCCGGAACAATCGATGGCGACGATTTTTGGTGCTGCGGCGGTTCAATTGACTCAGCGTAGCACAAATGCCACAGATAGTAGGGACACGGCACTGCCGTGCCCATCCGTGTCAACTTAAGCCACAACCTGACTTTTCACGGCATGTGGCGCAACGTTAGTAGAGACGTTGCATGCAACGTCTCTACAACTTTTCGGTGACACCCGGATGTGACTAAACCCGCCCAGACGCGCCATGGCGCGTCTCTACAATAGTTTCTAGACTTCCCGTGAAAAGTCAAAAGCCACAACCCCCTCACCCCCAACCCCTCTCCCACCCTGGGGAGAGGGGAGTAAGAAGGAAGCGTAAGTTCCAAGATATTTAGTGACAAACGATTATGCAATTACTCGATTCTCCTCAAACTCAGCGAACGACTGAGGCAACTGGGCGATTACTGGATGTTCTAGAAGATATTGTTAACAAGGTTGAGATTCAGTCTGATTTCTCGATTCGTCATCCTGATTACAAACCCTTTGAATTACCTGCTGAGGTGGTTGCCCGTTTTCAGAAAATGCCTGGGGATATTCAGCAGAAATATCTGAGTCTGCAACTGCGGAGTTTTCTCTACGGGATTTATTACAATGGCTCGATGCGAACCGCCCTCGCACCAGAGGCGGATTCAAATCCTCTGCCACTAGACCTGGAGAATAATACTATGTTGGGGGTAGATTTGGGGTTTTATCAGCGATTGCATGACAGCAATAGCGGTACTGGCTATTTTGATAGAGGTTGGTATGTTCTCAGGGAGGAAAGTGATGGCAGTTTAGCGGTGACGAAGGGGAGTTTGAGGCTGCATATTCAGCGCGATAAGCATCTTCAACCATCGGAACAGGCTGCTGTTGTGGGTGATTCGGTAGCTATCCGGATGCCTAAGAATTTTGTGCAAAACGGCTTTTATATGGCGGTTGGCAATGTGGGGTCAAATCGTCTTGAGGATGCAAAGGGTGAGTCGGTGACGGTGCGTATCTACTTCAATTTGACTCCTGAAGGTGCAGTTGCGGTGATGGGTAGCCTGACGCGGCGGCTAAATGAGAAGGCGATTCCTTTTAGTTTCAAGGTTTTGTACAATCCAAAGGATTATGGGCGGCATGATTCAGGGGTGCTGTACTTTGATAAGAGTGACTATGAGGGAGTTAGGGACGTTTTGTCGGCTGTGTATGGGGAGAATCAAGCGTATTTTCAGGATGAGGTTCCTTTATTTACGATGCCGCTTGCACCGGGGTTGGGGTTGGCTGAGGAACCTGACCAAAAATTTGCTGAGCAGGAAAGCTTTGGGATGAATCGGTGTCAGATTGTGGCGAATGGGTTGCTGGAAGCTTGGTACAAAGGGGATGAATCGCCAGAGGAGCGGATGAAAGCCATTCTTCAGCATTTCTCCCTCCTGGGAATTGACTGGCAGCGTGCCTACCTCAATGCCAACTCTGAAAACATCTACACGTCGGTGCAATTATGCAGCTAATACTCCTAAGCCTCTGAAGAGGATTTTGCTTTCCCCTCGTTTCTAGCCAGAGCCTGGGAACGAGAAAAGGGGATTTGACGTTCAGCAGGTCTTATTCTCTTTCAACCCAATGTTTACCGTGGGTTGATTTTTTGTGAGCTTTTCTAAGAGGAGCCATGAAGGAGGCAATGGAAACGAAAAAAAGAATAAACTGCTTTAATTATTTATTAAAATAGTCATTATTTTGGAATAAACAGACTCTTTTGATTAATTTAACTCAAACGTGGGTTAATTTGAGCAAAATTTAAGAAATAATTGTAATATTTATTGCCATAATCTAGCTTTAAAGGTCTGGAAATACTAGAGCAAGTATCATAATATGGTCATGGGATGAGGGAATTCAAAGTCTAATCCCAACCGACAAAAATTTACTTGAGAGGACATTTCCAAATGGTTAAGATTACAATCTCCGACTTGCGCCCTGAAGTATTAGAGTTTTTCAAAGCTGTCGAAACCGATGAGGCACTGCAAGAAGAGCTTAAGGCTGCTGACAGTCCAGCAAGCGTAATTAAAATTGCCGCTGAGAATGGCTATGACTTTACCGAGCTGGAACTACAAGCTGCCATGAAAAATCATCTTGTCACACCGGAGGCTCTAGAAGATCTGCCAGAGGAGGAGTTGTTGGCTGTAGCCGGTGGATGCAGCTACTCAGTAAGGTGTGGGCATACTTGTGGTCACACAGCACAAGCAATGATGGAGTTGCTCTGACTTATTAAACTAGCCAGTAGCTTACTGCCCCTGTAATATCAAATTCAGTTAATCATTTATTAGATTGCTGTCAGGGAACAGGTTTCAGGTTCTAAGTTTCAGCAACCCTGACATTAGACCCCTGACACCTGATCCCTTTAATTAATGAAAAGTAACCAATAGGATTTGATATGAGACTTGCTGGCTGGCTCCACTTTAGATTTATAGCGTTGGCAGAATCCCCAATAGTGTAACTATTAACAAACTCAGCAAAAATCGCCGCCAACAGAGGAAACAGCGTTAACTCCACTCTGAGTGCGATCACTTTTTTATCAGTTTCTACTCTCTTCAATTATAATGATTCAATCCGACTTAGCACAGATTATTGCCCAGGCCAGATCTCTATCTGAACGTCTCAGCAATCGGGGCTTCAAGCTTGAAGCCGCCCAAGTTAGTGAACAGCAGATAAGCGATGACCGCCTAGCACATTGGTGTCAGGTCGTTGCTCAGGGAAACTGGGAAAAATTTCAGAAGCGGCTGCGGTGGGATGGGTTAGATATTGATGCAGTGCGTCCGGTGTTGGGTGCGCTGCCTCTCGCGGATAGTCAAGTCCTGCCAACCTGGGCAGAAACACTGAGGGAGATTATTCAAACCGCCTCAGAACTTGTTTTTCAAGAAGAAGCTACTGACCCCTCCCAAATCTCAAATCCCAAATCCTGTCTTGACCCGGAAAATCCGCTGCCATTTGAAGACGTTCTGCTGCCTATCGTTTTGGTGGCGCGGCAGCAATTACTAACTCAGCTGAGGTCTCCGTCATTATCCCCAGGCTATTTACCCTTGGAACTGCTTTCTGAGGAAGCCTACCTGACTTTAGAGCGCAGCTTGCTCCAGAGGCTTATGAAGCTCTGCGCCAAAACCCTGGAATTTGAATTTTCCCATTTTCGTCCATTTGGGCAAACCTTGCTCTCCCTTCTGGGAGGAGAGACGAAAGGCACGCATAGCAAAGTTCGCTACAATGCCTTTGTTCAGAAACTATTGCAGGATGGTTTGCTGGCTTTTTTCCAGAACTATCCGGTGCTGGGCAGGTTAATGGCAACGGCGATTGATTTCTGGGTGGAAGCGACAGCGGAGTTTCTGCAACGTATGAAAGCTGATTTATCCGAAATTCAGCAAGTATTCAATCACTCGACGGAGAAAGGGAATGAAGTCTCCAAAACTCAGCTAGGAAAAGTTACGGAAATCAAGCCTTCCCTCTCTGATCCCCACAATCGAGGCCGCTCTGTGCTTGCCCTCACCTTTGAGTCCGGGTTGAAACTCATCTACAAACCCAAGGACTTGGGATTAGAAGTTGCCTTTAACCAGTTTCTAAGCTGGTGCAATCAGCACGGCGTCCCTCTAACATTCAAAGTCCTAAAGGTGCTCAATCGCCAGGGCTATGGCTGGGTGGAATATGTTGATCACCTGCCCTGTGAGGATGAGGCAGCGGCGCAGCGCTTCTATGAGCGGGCAGGTATACTGCTGTGCCTTCTGTATGCCTTGGGAGGAACTGATTGTCACTACGAGAATTTAATTTCCAGCGGCGAACATCTGGTGCTGATTGACTTGGAAACCTTGATGCACCATGAAGCCAACCCCATGTCCGACTCTCCGGAAGCAGTAGAAGCTGAGACTACCATTAATCAACAAGTCTGGGACTCAGTACTGTGCAGTGGGCTGTTGCCCCGCTGGGAGTTTACCCAAGATTACCGAATCGCCTACGATGTCAGCGGTTTGGGGAGTGTTGACCCCCAGCAAGTCCCCAGGCGGGTGCCGCAATGGAAGTATATCAATACGGATAATATGCGTCTGGCGCACGAGAAAGTCGCATTACCTGTTCAGGCAAATGTACCCATTTTAAATGGGATTGCCCTGTCACCAAATGACTATCTCAACGAACTTGTTGTAGGGTTTCAGCAGATGTATCACTTCCTGATACAGCAGCGGGAGGTGCTGCTAGCGGGTGGTGGCCCTCTCGCAGCACTGAACCATCAGCAGGTGCGGTTTGTTTTCCGGGGCACTAAGGTTTATGGGGTAATTTTAGAAAAGTCTCTTGCTCCTCAATTCCTCCATAATGGCGCTGACAGGAGCATCGAACTGGATATCCTCAGTCGGGCTTTTCTCACAACTCACGATAAGTCCAAAGCTTGGTCGATTTTGCAGGCAGAACTAAGGGCAGTAGAGCAGTTAGATGTTCCGTACTTTAGCGTATCCTCCGACAGTGACACCCTCACTGCTCAGCTAGAGCAACCCATAGAAAAGTATTTTAAAGAGCCTAGCAAAAGCAACGTTATCTCCCGGCTACAAAAGCTCAATGAGACTGATTTAGCTCAGCAAGTTGCGATTATCCAGGGGGCTTTTTATGCCAGAGTAGCGCAGACTCGTAGAATTGGGAAGCCCGAAGTCCCAAACTCATTGGCTCATTTAGCTGCTGATCTCTCACAAAGGAGTCTTTTGACGTCCAAACAGTTACTCCAGAAGGCTCAAGTAATTGCTCAGCAAATTCAAGAACGTGCCATCAATGCAATGGACGGTAGCTTAAACTGGATTGGTTTAGCCTATGTTCCCAATGCTGATCGCTTCCAGATCCAGGTTCTAGGTGATAATCTCTATGATGGAAGTTGTGGCATTGCCCTGTTTCTAGCAGCTTTGGATCATGTCATGGGCAATACTCAGTTCCGCGACCTAGCTTTGGGGGCTTTACGGTCTTTACGGAGAGTTTTGCAGACATCTGATGCTGAATTTATTCAAAGATTTGTTCGGCGCATCGGGATTGGTGGAACTATGGGACTTGGTTCCATAATCTATTCCCTAGTCAGAATGAGCCACTTCCTTCAAAACGCAGTGCTCTTAGAAGATGCCCAGCGGGCTGCTAACCTAATTACACCCGAACTCATCGCTGCTGATCGAAAGTTTGACGTAATGGCAGGGGCAGCGGGTGCAATTTTGGGGCTATTGACACTTTATACTGAGACGGGTGAGCTGGCAGTCTTAGACAAGGCTGTGACCTGTGGTCAGCATCTGCTGGCGCACCGTATTAGCGTTGATAATTCCCCCAGAGCGTGGAGAACTTTGGAGGAGAAGCCGTTAACAGGTTTCTCTCATGGTGCAGCTGGCATTGCTTATGCACTCTTGCGGCTCTATGCAGTAACGCACGACAGAGCATATTTAGAGGCAGCTGAGGAGGGAATTACCTATGAACGCAGTGTTTTCTCTCCAGCAGCCGCCAACTGGCCCGATTTCCGTGACAGCGGAGGACAAAATGGTCAATTTGGGTTTGTAGTCAATTGGTGTCATGGGGCTCCTGGGATTGGCTTAGCACGGTTGGGCGGTTTGTCGATTTTAGAGACGGATGAAATACGTCAAGATGTGGAAGTGGCATTGCAAACTACCCAGAAATATGGCTTGCAGGGCTTAGATCATCTCTGCTGCGGCAACTTTGGTCGGATAGAAGCGCTGCTGGTGGCGGGTCAAAAACTATCGCGCCCAGATTTGCTAAAAACCGCTCAGAAACGAGCCACTTGGGCGGTGGCTCAAGCAGACAAAATAGGGGAGTATCAACTGTTTAACAACTTGTCCAACCCTGTATTCAGCCCCAGTTTTTTTCAGGGAACAGCTGGCATCGGCTACGAGTTGCTGCGGTTAGCGTATCCAGAAGCACTGCCTTCGGTGCTACTGTGGGAATAAACTTTGCTGGCGGACTGCAACAGTATCCAGGAGGTGAGCCTTACACTCGAAACCTAGGCTGTTTGACAGCCTAGGTCGAGGTTGGTCAAAACTTTACATTTCGCTTTATGAGTGCAACTTATTTGGCACAGAGAAACCAGAGGCTGTAGTGGCAGGGGTGAAGCTCTTTCCCTGCTCCAGAAGCTCTAGAAGCTCCCCTACATTCCATGCAAATTCACAGCGAATAGGTATTCAAATTGCTCAATTTGTTGCTTGCTCCATTCAGAAAACAAATCTAAGAAAATTTTAGAGCGCAGCTGATTATCCAGTTGCAGTTGAATAATCTCTTCAACCAAAATCAGGTGTACTCCTTTAGAAGTCACTATGGGTTTGAGAACCTGGGGAGGCTTAGCAGCAAAGACAGCAGCAGAAATCTCCGGTTTCAGCTCTTGGCGACGCACTATCCCCCGATATCCACCTATTCGGCGTAGCTCCTTATCCTGGATGTATTGGTGAGCCACCTCTGGGAAACTCATTTCGCCTTCCTGTAGCGCATAAAAGAGTTCCATCGCTAGGTCTTCATCATCCAGGACGACTTCATACATGAGTACACCGGCATAGTCTAGCTGGTGTTCAAAGAAATAGGGTTCAATTTGATCTGCAAAGAGATGGGCAACTAACTTGTTGGAGATAATGCTTATATAAACCAATTCTTCAAAATCATTTAGAGATAGACTATGCTTTTGCAGCCATGCCCTGGTATCGTCAGCACTCTCAAGTTTTTTCATTAACCGGATATTATCTGCTGCTTTCTGAAGTTCTTCAGTCTCCACTTTAATACCTGCCTCAGCTGCGGCAGACGCAATAATCTTGCGGGTAACAATCTCCTCAATGACAGAGGGGATTTTGCAGGATAACTTGACTTGATGAAGGATATCCTCGCTGGAAATAGTGATTGCTTGTGACATGATATACTCCTAAATTCTGTTAGTGACTGTCTATTTCAGCAAGCCCACATAGCTGGGCTAATTCTCGTGTAACCACGAATCCATTTCCTAAAACATCTAAAGTTCAAACCCCCCTTTTTGCAACTTCTTAAACGGGTCAAGAATAAAATCAATAATCCGACGCTGGCGGACAATCACCTCAGCCGTTGCTGTCTGTCCAGCCGCTAAATCTGTACAACCTTGCGAACTTTTAATACAAGTCTGTTTCAACTCAATTTCCAGGTCAAACGTCGCTATCTGTCCCTGCTCAGTTTCCGTCACTTTAGACGTAGGTGAAATCTGACTCACCGTTCCTTCAACTACCCCGTAATCTTGAAACGGATAAGCATCAAACTTCATCTTGACTGGCATCCCTTTACGCAGCGTTCCACTTTCAGATGTCGCCATCTGCGCCCGCAGGATAAGGGAAGCATTCTTGGGTGCAATTTCAGCAATTAACGTACTCGGTTGTACTACCGCCCCAGTTCGTTGAATCGGTAACTGAAAAACTGTCCCATTCACGGGGGCACGTAACACTCGTTGTCCTAACTGAAATTCCCAAGCTTGAATCTGACTTTTGCTCTGAGCAATTTCGGCTTTAAGCGTCGTAACTTGGGTTTGCAGTTCTTTGATCTGTTCTTCACTTTTAAGCATAGCAATATCCCCCGAATGACTCAAACTCTGATAGCTTTTTTCCTGCTCTTGTAAGCGAAGTTTGCCTTGCTCAATATCAGACTGAGCTTGATGAATAATCCTCTGATAGCTACTTTGTTGCTCTTCCTTCCGTAGCTTAGATTGCTGAACATCCGACTCCGCTTGTTCCTGCAATCGTTGCCGTTCTTGAGCCAAATCTTCCTGTTCAACTACCTTAATTTCAGGAACCACACCTTGCTCCTGAATTTGGCGGTAACGTTGGACTTCTCGTTGTGCCTTAGCTAAACGAATTTCTGCTAAATTCAAGGCAGTTTTGCTATAGTCGAGGTTTTTCTCTGCCTGATTTACTTGAGCCAGTTTCTCCTCCTTTTGTAAGTTGTAAGAATTCCTGAGAGACTCCAAATTCTGCCGTGCTTGCTCCACTTGAGCCTGTTTTTCCAAGGCTTGAGCTTGGTTCTGTTGTTGTTGAGCGCGAACTCCCAGAAGTAATTGGTTTTTCATCAATTCCAACTGCGCCAGCCGATTTTGTTGCCCTTCTAATCTCGTCTGAGCTTGCTGGAGTTCGCTCTTAATCTCCTCGGATTCCAGTTCCAGTAACGGCTGTTTGTTGGTGACAAATTGACCTTCCTTAACTAAAACATTAGCTACTGTCCCCGCCACGGGTGCATCCACTTTAAACACATTTCCCTGCGGCTCTAGTCGCCCTCTAGCACTCCCAGTTTCATCCACCTTAGCTAACATTGCCCAGGGTAAGACAATCCCCGCAAACACGACTAAAAAATACAACAACCCCCGCGTCCAAACTCGCGGTACAGTATCAATCAGTTCCTTGGTCAACGATGACCAATCTTCACTAATCAGTTCAGATGAATTTACCTGATTGGGTAGTGCTGTTTGAGCCGGATTATTAGTCATAATCGCTTCAGACAGTTCTTTCTCACCACTATAGTGACCATTCCGACTCCCTGGTTCCTGTGTCGATAGGTTTGGCATTTTATCCTTAATTGTTAATTGTTCATTGTTCATTGGAATTTATAAGGAAAGCCTGTCAGCTAATTGTGGGATATATTTGTTTTGTAGTGAGGGCTTTAGCCCTCTAAAGTTATGCGTTATAGCACTAAAGTGCTTACTACAAACAAAGCACTATTTTAGCTGTGCCACGCCACTACAAAGGTGATAGGCTTCCTTTCTAAGGGCATGTCTGAGACGGATTAAAATGTCAGCGTTCAAAATGACAAAGTACACTAGAAAGTCTCTAATTTCCATTAGCGATTAACCGTTAATTCAACCTGTCACAGTCAGTTGCTGCTGATTGAGGTAAAAATACTGACCCCGTTTTGCCATTAATTCATCGTGAGTTCCACTTTCTACCACAACACCTCTATCTAACACCAAAATTCGGTCAGCATTCCGTACTGTTGAAAGGCGATGAGCAATCACCAGTGTTGTCCGATTTGTCAGAATTGTATTCAGATTCGTCTGAATAATCCGTTCTGATTCAGCATCCAAATTACTCGTCGCTTCATCTAAAATCAACAATCGCGGATTTCCTAATAAAGCACGAGCAATCGCCAGACGCTGTCGTTGTCCCCCCGATAACATTCCTCCCCCTTCACCAATTTGGGTTTCATAACCCATGGGCAATTCCTTAATAAACTGATGCGCTCCCGCCTGTTTCGCCGCTTCAATCACATCATCTAACGTAGCTTCGGGATGACCCACCGTAATATTGTCCCGTATTGTACCCCCAAATAGAAACGTATCCTGGTCAACCACACCAATTTGCTGACGGAGCGATCGCAACGATAAACTGGTAACATCGTAGCCATCAATGAGAATCTTTCCTTCAGTAGCAGGATAAAGTCCCAAAACCAGCTTAGAAATCGTCGTCTTCCCCGAACCACTACGCCCAACTAACGCCACCATTTGCCCTGGCTGCACCTCAAAACTGAGATTTTCTAGGGTATTCAGATCACTTTCGGGATGGTAACGAAACGTGACTTGCTCAAACCGAATATGTCCGCGAATCGGGGGTAAAAACTGACGAGATGACGAGTGTAAATCTTCCTCCGGTTCAGTATCAATCACATCATTAATCCGCTCCACCGCAATTACCACTTCCTGGAAATCATTCCACAACACAATCAGCCGCTGAAAGGGACGAATTACATTCCCCAGCAACATATTAAATGCGACTAATTGCCCAATCGTGAGTTCATTTTGAATCACCAGCCACGCCCCAAACCAGAGTAAGGCTGTCGTGACTACGGCTTCAATGGTTAAGCTAAACGTCTGCAGCGTATTACCAATCACCTGCCCAGAAAAGGACGTTTTAATCGACTTGCCAAGCAAATCCTCCCAATGCCAGCGCACCGTCTGCTCAACCGCCATAGATTTGACAGTACGAATACCCGTCAGGGATTGGATTAAGTACCCCGTTTCCTCCGTATAAGCCCCAAAAATCTCACGGGAAACCCGCTGTAAAAACGGTGTCGCAATTAACGCCAGTAACACAAATGGTGGTACAATAACTAACGTTAACAGTGCCATCTTCCAACTGTACCAAAGCATCAATCCCACATAGATGAACACCGTCAGTAAATCCAGCAGAATGGATAGGGCTTCACCTGTAAGAAAACGCTGAATCTTGCGATTTTCCTGGACACGGGAAATAATGTCTCCCACATAACGAGACTCAAAGAAGCTCAGAGGAAGCCGGAACGTATGGCTAATAAAACCGACAATCAGCGCTAAATCGACTCGGTTGGCGGTATGATCCAGAAGGTACTGCCGCAAGCTAGTCATGGCGACTCGAAACAAGCCAAAGATGAGTAACCCTAACCCGACGGCGGTTAACGTCAATGTGCTGCGCTGTACAACCACCCGATCTAACAGCAATTGAGTAAATAGTGGCGTAATCAGTCCAAAAATCTGAATCAAAACTGATGCAATCAACACCTCCAGCAACACGAGTTGGTGGGGTTTCACCAGTTCAAAGAATTGCCAGAAGGGGGTGCTAGCTTCTTGAGCCTGCTTGAGTAGGGCTGTAGGCTGGAGTAATAATGTATAGCCCGTCCAATCCGCTTTAAATTGGGCATGAGTTAGGCTACGCTGACCAATAGCCGGATCAGCCACAATCACGCGATCGCGAGTCACCTCATAAACGACAATATAGTGCTTCCCTTGCCAATGGACAATCGCCGGTAACCGTTGTTCAGCCAGTTTATTCAGACTGGCTTTTACCGGACGAGTCGTAAACCCAATACTCTCAGCGGCGGCGGCTAACCCCCGCAGTGACGCCCCATTGCGGTCAACATTAGCAATATCCCGCAGGCGATTCACACTAAACCGCTTCCCCCAATAGCGCCCCACCATCACCAGACAAGCAGCACCGCAATCCGAGGCACTTTGCTGAGCAAAGAAGGGATAGCGTCGGGTGATTCGCCCCCACCACTGACCCACTTTTACAGTAGGGTTGGGGAAGTACGCTCGACTTATCTGGGACTGGGGTTTTTGTTCCTCAGGCGGTTGAGACATGACAACCGCCTCAGAGTGACTGACATATTCTGTAACCGAGGGGTTGTCCGTCGATTGGCTAGCGTTTGCCCCCCTCACCTGTGAATCGCGGCGTACTGCGGATGAGTACAAATGCTCTTTTATACAAGGATACTGGCGAATGAGCGATCGCAAAACATCACCGGGAATATAGCAAAGCCTCAACTTGACGGAAGCTCTAGCCGCATAGGGGTGGAATTCCTCCTCTGGAAACAGAGTGAGTTCACCAAATGATGCCCCTGTCTCTAGTGACGTGATTAAATCATCTGTACTATTGAGCAGTCTGACTTTACCCGCCAAAATGATATAGAGTCCCACCGTCGCCTCTGCTGTTTGCCAGAACCGTTTGCCTGGGGTTGGCTCTAGAATTTGAATCTGCTCTAAACAGTTTGAGAGTTCCGCCTCGGAAAGAGCCTGTCCCAAGGTTTGGGCAAGCTGTTGACCAAGCTGTTGCTGGGAAAAAGCTGATGACTTCTGAACCATGAGTTAGTGACTGGTCTTGATAAAATTGAGTGACCACGGGAGTTCGGACTCACAAGCAGATTGCAAGTCGCCAATTCTGATGCGAGAGCCTTGAGGGGTTTCTAACTCCGTTACCTCTGGTGCTGAATCGGATTTGGGTCGAGTGGAGAGTCCCATCTTCTTGAGCAAAAGGTTAACATTGCGATCGCTCACCTCAATCCCCAATTCTTTCGCCAGATGCTTACTTAACCATTGCCCGGTCCAACGCCCAAATGAATAACCATAGTCACGAGGACTATGGCTCACCAGTTCTTTCAACCGCTCTAAATACTGATCATTCACCGTCTTCGGGCGACCAATCCGACTCTCTTGCCATTGGTGTGCCATTCCCGCACGGGCGATGTGTATCCAATGCCGTGCGGTTGCTGGACAACACCCCAAGGTTTGACAAATTTTGGCTTGCGATATCCCTTCATCTGCCAGCAACATGATTTCAATCCGCTGGCGGTACTTTTCCGGTAAATCCTCTTGCAGACTTTTTTGCAGTAGTTTGCGCTGAAACGGTGTTAGATACTGACCCGATGTTTTCACCGTCATCTCTCCTTATGGAATTTCAGTTATGGCGAATCACTGAGCGTCAACCATCAGGGTGATGATTTCCCCTTGCCGATACAGTCACAAGTTGGTTGAGTTGGTCACGCTTGTGACTTGTTAGTCACTATTGTGACAATTATTTCGCTAGTTGTCAATCTAGTTGCGGCAATAGACGAACACCCCTACAGACAGAGGAAAGTATGTCGGCTAGAATTGGGGAGAATTAAAAGTCACAGCCAACTCGCTTAAGTAATAGTCACAAGTGTGGATGAGCTAGCCAGCGATGAACCAGAATGAATCAAAAGGAGTTCGAGGAAGCATTTAATCGGCTAACACCCCGACGCAAACAGGTGTTACAACGAGTATTGGCGGGTGAAACCGATGGAGCGATCGCCAAGTCTCTGGAGATTGGAGAAGCGACAGTCAGAAAACATATTGAGCGGATTTGTCAAACATTAGGCTTAGACAATAACCATGCCGATGAGCGCCGCTACAAACGCTTGGAAGTCGCTAAGCTCGTTGCCAAGTACAAACCTGAACTACTCACAGACTCCACCCCTGTCACTGCCAATGAAGTCACAGAAACAGCCAATGCCAAAGACACCAGTGATGCTGAGAGAGGGGATACCCAAACCCCTGAGCCGACAAAGTTAGCTGAACCCTCTCAAGATGAACCTGATGTCATCTGGCAGTTACCCGCCATGACCCCACCCGTTCGCGAGCAGCTCCTCAAAACCTTCAGCCAACTTATTGACGAGGAACCCAAACGGAAACAAATTGCTAAAAATCTCAACAAAATTGGCTATGAACGCTACCTAGACGGGGACTTCCAAAGTGCTGCATTTTATTTACAGTGGGCAATTGAATTTAATCCCAACCTAGGCGGCGCTCACTACAACCTGGGTTCAACCTATGAAAAGCTGGAAGATGTTGAGCGTGCCTACCACCATTACCAAACAGCAGCCAACCACAAGGGACGCGCCGCCGATGCTGCCCTGAGTAACCTGGCTCGTTTAGACATTTTGGCAGGAAACAGCGCTACAGCAATTGAGCGACTCTTACCAAGAATAAACCAGGTTAAGGATGCTTCGGTGAAATCCTCTGTCCACAAAAATCTGGGTTGGGCGTATCTGCTACAAAAACACTATTCTGACGCCCAATATCACCTGCAAAAGGCAATTGAATTAGATAGCGAACGTGCGGCTAGTTACTGTTTACTGGCACAAGTGCAAGACATTCAAGGGGACGAGGAAAGCGCTCTGGCATCATGGGCAAACTGCCTTACCTATGACACCAGAGACAAGAGACGAAAAGAAGTCGCTTGGAGATCTCCGGAATTAGACTTCTGGCAGTTTCAGGCACGCGAACGCCTAAAACCTGTAGGCAATTAGGCAAAAACGTCTGGACAACGAGTGACGTTTTCCGTTCCAGGTAGCGGTACTAGAGTTCGGCTTCAAGGATTAGGAACAATTGGCACATCATTTTCATCATCCTCATCATCATCCTCCTGAATAGAGTGAGTAGACATAGAGTTACCGATGAGTGCAAAGTAATACATGGCTGTAGCCAACTAAAGTTCACAACAAATCAAGACTGCTGTTCACACTCACATCACAATCTTCCTCATGCTGGCGGTGCTTGGCAGTCATTTGACCGTTGAACTTAGAATAATTGGGGGAATTGCCTTCAAACCAGCTACCCGCGCCGGACGCTAGAAACTTTCTACAATAAGCGATAGACAGTTAGGGAATATTGCTAAAATTAGGGGATTCCCCCAACTTTCTGACAGGGTTTGACTTGGCAATGGCGAGACCACAAGTTCTCTAATTCTAAATCTGGGCATTGCTTGCCAATATGTAAAGGAATATAGCGCTACGAGGATACGTTAGGACATCAGTTAGTCCAAGAGGGAACAGGGAACAGGGAACAGGGAACAGTAAAGAATGTCCTAACCTGTCTTAGTACCGCTATACCAGCTAGCGATTGACTCCTATCAGCAATCACTAACCATTCATGTTCCAGAAAAGCGGTTACTTCCTCAACCACCCACTCCTTTCCCGTTGGGAGATGAACTGGGAGAATTCAATCCGTTGATGGGACATTCGGGTGAAAAGTCGGCATTTTCGTACAGGTATTTTATACCGTTCGATTGTTTTGATTAACTTTCTTTTTTCGATATACTGGGTAATAATTTCGATCCAGTTAATCTGTGCGGTTATTGGTTATTGGTTATTAGTCTCAAATCTTAACGACAAGAGGGCGGGTTTTGTTGATAAGTTATCGGTATACCCATCAATTAAACGGCTCGCGCCCGCCCCGACAATACGATATAACTTTTGCCTCCTTCTACCCTTTTACCTGTCATTGATCATTTGTCCTTTGTTAAGTTTTCCGAGGCTATAGCCGACGCTAAACGCTGGGCGAGGTCAACAATATTATCTTTCCGGGCAATTTGGTCGTGCCATTCTTGAGGAATTTGTTCCACTCCGTAATATAGACCCGCTAATCCTCCGGTAACGGCTGCCGTGGTATCGGTATCACTGCCTAAATTAACGGCTTTTAACACAGATTGGGAATAGGATGTACTGGTTAAAAAACACCACAATGCTGCCTCTAAGGTATGAACAACATAGCTTCCCGATTTAATTTTCTCCATGGATAACTGGGCAATTTTTCCATTGAATACTCTAGTAAATTGATCCAGTTGTGAGGTGTAGGGAGGTTGATTGTAGAGTTCCTGAATCTTTTGAATTCCTTTGAAATAAGCAGGTTCTGGATCATCACGTTCTAGTAATTGAATCGCGATACTGATATAAATCCCACATGACATCTGAGAACGGAGATGGGCATGAGTAATGCTAGAAACCTGGTGAACTCTGCGAATTAAATCAGGAAATTCGAGGGATTGATAATAAAAAGCCATGGGCAGAATTCGCATCAATGACCCATTACCATTACTCCGTTCATCCCTACCCCCTGATTCTAAGGGAGAAACATGATCCCAACGCAGGCGACGT
This sequence comes from Coleofasciculus sp. E1-EBD-02, assembly GCF_040218245.1. NCBI lineage: Bacteria > Bacillati > Cyanobacteriota > Cyanophyceae > Coleofasciculales > Coleofasciculaceae > Coleofasciculus > Coleofasciculus sp. E1-EBD-02. The sequence continues at coordinate 44,031 of NZ_JAVJQN010000058.1, forward strand.
AGGGCGGCTGCTGTTGTCATCCCAATATCAAAAACCGTTCCGTGAGGCGTCCAATAGTCTTGATCATGCCAACGACAAAACGATTGGGCGATCGCGTCGAGGGAAAATCCCTGACAGAGGCTTTCGGCTAAACAGAAGGTGAGAGAACTGTCATCTGACCAGGTTCCTGGGGGCTGATTATAGGTTCCATAGCCCTGCATAGAGGTGACAGGCGATCGCAGGCGTTCCTCCCTAGTGGTAAATTCCACAGGTACACCCAACGCATCGCCCACACAGACTCCCAGGAGTCCGGCGAGGACTTGAGATTGGCGGGTTTCCATGAACAATTTCTCCCCACTTGAGACAATAAAAAAAAGGTGGGCATAGCCCACCCGAAAACGATGACAAATAACAAATGATCCTTTACCAGCTTAACGGGTATTGTGCGACTCAAAATTGAACGGTTCCGAATCCAACGATTCGCGATCGCCAACCATGGATCGAATCCCCTCAATCGTAGCCGGAATCGCACGGGGGTCCATAAACATTACCTTGCTACTATCGCTACTGCCAATCTCTTTACCCATATCCAGATAATTCTGTGCCAGTAAGAACTGCAGGGCATCACGGGCAACAGGATCACTCTTGAGTGTCTTCGCCACAATTTGCAGCGCCTCTGAGGTAGCTTGCGCCTTGAGAACGGACTGCTGGCGTTCGGCTTGGGCTTTGAGGACAATCGCCTTTTGTTGCGCTTCTGCGTCTAAAATCGCCGCCTTTTGTCGCGCTTCTGCATCCAGCACTTGGGCTTCCGCGTTCCCTCTGGCACTATTCACTGCCGATTCCCGTTCCCCTTCTGACGTGAGAATTGCCGCCCGTTTGCGCCGTTCGGCTGACATCTGCAACTCCATCGAGTCTTGTACCGCCTTGGATGGCACAATATCCCGCAATTCCACCCGTGTTACTTTCACGCCCCAGGGATCAGTAGCAATATCCAATTCCCGCAGCAAGGTTTCATTCACTTCAGAACGCGCCGTAAAGGTTTGATCCAGTTCCAGTTTGCCCATTTCTGAACGAATCTGTGTCAGCACTAAATTCACCATTGCTGCTTGCAGATCTTCTACCTTGTAGTAAGCTTTTTCCATATCCATGATCCGCCAATAGACCACGGCGTCCACGCTGATGGAAACATTATCGCAAGTGATGCACTTTTGGGGAGGAATGTCAAGCACTTTTTCCCGGATCGTTTCCTTGAATACGACGCGATCCAGAATCGGAACCATAATATTCAAGCCGGGTTCCAGTTTTTTGCCACTGTATTTCCCCAATCGTTCCACTAACGCTTCATTTCCTTGATTAACAATCTTAATGGAGCTAGCCATCGTGGAACCGCCAAGCACCAAAATAATCAGCCAAGCGAATGGATTCATGTTATTCTACCTCCTAAAAGTTTGATAATATGCCACCGACAAAGAATAGCCAGAGTTTTCAAACGGAAAATTTAATGTAAGAGATCCTGGGGAACCACAATGAGTGTGTTACCTTGACGGCGGACAACATAAACCTTTTGGTTAGGTGCGATCGCCGCCATTTCATCATCACAACGCGCTTGCCAAGAATTGCCTTCATAGAGGATGCGTCCCGTTTCTCCTGGGGGAATTTCGGTCAGGGTTCGAGCTTCCACCGCATCGAAACGTTTAGCGATCTTGGCGGCTGGGAGAATGCGGCGAGATGCAATCACCAGCGCTGTGGATAGCGCCAACCATAGCACAACTTGTACCGGAAACAGGGGAATCATTAACGCCACCAGCGCCACGACTAAAGCGCTAATTCCCATGGTAAAGGCAACAAACGCCGTCGGCACGAATAGCTCCACCAGACAAAGCATTGATCCTGCCAGGAGCCAAAGTAGGGAAGGATTGAGTGACATATAAAAATCCAGCGTATCCTGGGTTGAAAGGATTTTATTCTTCTAGTTTAGTTTGCCACTGTGCCATTCTTGGGAAGCTGGGGGAGCTGGGGAAGCTGGGGAAGCTGGGGAAGCTGGGGAAGCTGGGGAAGCTGGGGGAGCTGGGGAAGCTGGGGAAGCTGGGGGAGCTGGGGAAGCTGGGGAAGCTGGGGAAGCTGGGGAAGCTGGGGAAGCTGGGGAAGCTGGGGGAGCTGGGGAAGCAATAACCAATGAAAAATGACCAAGAATGAGGGACAAACTATAGACACAGCGCCATGTTTTGATTATGCTTATTAATTCGAGGGGAATGACAGGGAATTAAACTCTGAATCGGGACGCTTGGTATTAAAACACTCCAGTTGCCAATTCATTCCAAAATTATTTTTTAAGATTTATGAGTACTGATCAGCCGCAAACTAATCATTATCTGTGGGCAGTAGGTGCAACGGCTGCATCGATCCCAGCGGGGGAAATGGTTGCCGAACGGTATCAAGTCGTTGCCCCTCAAATTTGGCTGGATCTGCACCCAGAGGAGTTACCTCAGGCTCCCGATCGCATAAGTGGCATGTTTCTCCCCTATCTACGCCTCTATCCCCATCGTTTGCACGTTCCAGAGGTTTATGGCGTTTGTTCCGGGGCAGACTCTCAATCGGATACGCCGATTATTTTGCTGGAAAATGTCCCAATTAACAACAACGGTGAACTCTATCCAGCCATCAGCACAGCATGGTCAAAAGCCTCCCCTGTGCGTCAGATTTATTGGTTATGGCAAATTTTAGAGTTATGGCAACCGTTAGTTGAATTAGGCGTAGCTGCCACCCTGGTTGATCCCGAACAGGTGCGAGTCGAAGGCTGGCGGGTGCGACTGCGGGAACTGGTTAGGAATGGGACGACGGATTCTGATCCCACACCTGTCCCCCTGTCAGTCAGAGGTAAAAAAACCGACTCATCAACCATTGCGTCTAGAGGTACAACAACCCTACCCCACTCCCGAACTCAGGCGAGTCTGCAACAGCTAGGAAAATGTTGGGAATCTTGGTGTCGCACAGCATCCGTGGCGGTGGCGGATCAACTGCGAGATATCGCCCAGCAAATGCAAACGCCTAACCCCTCCTTTGAGGCAATTGCCGTTCAGCTTAATCAGCTTCTGTTGGCTCAATCTTCGCGACAACCCCTACGTTTAGAAGTAGCTGGACTCACGGATACGGGTCCTTTACATGACCACAATGAGGATAGCTGCTATCCTTTGCGATCGGATTTGACCGCAGAACCTGATCCCCTGATTTCTCATCTCTCCCTCGTCTGTGATGGGATTGGCGGACATGAAGGCGGCGAAGTCGCTAGCCATATCGCCATGCAGTCGGTGAAAATTCAGGTGCGGGCGTTGCTAGCTGAGTTACTCGAAGATCCGGAACTGATGAGTCCGGATTTAGTGGCACAACAACTATCGGCAATTGTTCGAGTTGTCAATAATCTTATTGCTTCTAAGAACGACCAACAAGAACGAGAATCCCGGCGGCGTATGGGTACAACTTTAACCCTAGCCCTACAATTGCCGCAAACGGTGATTCAATCGGATAGCGAAGGCAATAGTCACGAACTCTACATTGCCAGTGTCGGGGATAGTCGTGCCTACTGGATCACTCCCGACTACTGCCAACAGCTTACTGTCGATGATGATGTGACAACGCGGGAAGTCAGGATGGGTCGAAGTTTTTACCGTCATGCCTTACAGCGCCCAGATGCTGGCGCATTGACCCAAGCCGTAGGAACTAAGGATGCGGAGTCTCTTTATCCCCATGTACGCCGCTTGATTTTAGAGGAAGATGGTTTATTGTTGCTCTGTTCCGATGGGGTAAGTGATAACAATTTGATCGAGTCTGTTTATGCGGATTTTGCCAAAGATGTGTTCAGTGGCAAGCTATCCCTAGAAGCAGCAGTACAGTTTCTGGTTGATCAGGCAAATCAACGGAATGGTTATGATAATGCTTCCGTTGTTCTCACCTATTGTGGTGTTTCTCCACAATATCCAGTGGTGTTGAATCTGGAAGGATTACAACTGGAAAAGAATGCCCAGACTATCGAGTTAGAGACTCAATTGCCAACCCCAGAGGAACCTGTTGGTGAGGAGGACGAGGAAATGTCCGAACCCATAGACGTTGAAGTCGCATCCTCTAGTCAGGATTGGTTCAAGATCATCATCGGAGTTTTTGGCATACTGTTGATTATCTTCTCGGCGGGCGCTGCTGTGTTTATTGCCCAGTGGCTACTCAATCCCCAAGCATTCAAACAAATGCGCGATCGCTTTTCGCCTCCCCAACCGATAGAACAGCCTGAGTCTATCCCTGATTCACCACCTGAATTAGAGGATTAAGAGACAGGGCGTAGCGGCAATGGTGCGTTACGCTACGCTAACGCACCCTACAGATAGATCCTATGCATCAGTCCTATGAACAATGAACAATGAACGGTAAACAATCAACACAAATAACTTTTTCTAACATCTCGTTACCAAAATGGTTACGGGGACATGTTAAAGAGTGAGGGGTTTTAGAATCGAAGGTAAAGCTAAAACTCCTCATGCCAAATATCGTGGGACTTAGAGAGTTCCACGGTTTTTTATGACGGCTTACTGAAATGGTACGTTATGGTTCCTAGAGCGCCGGTCCAGTAATCACGATGGGGGTAAAGCATGAGAAAATGGGTTGACACAACAGTTGTCAGAGGTCTGATTAGATGAAGTTTTATAAAGAATTTCTCATTCTCATTTAAGTCAAGCAGGAAGAAAACCAAT
>NZ_JAVJQN010000063.1:0-26609 GCF_040218245.1 Coleofasciculus sp. E1-EBD-02
GAACGTCCAAATCTTTAGCCCATCTAGTTTTCGTCGATTTCTTCATCATTCCTATCAATTGGGTCGTTCCTGTGGCATTCGTCATCCATCTCGACCTTCTTATTCCACATTTAGAAGAGTGCTGATGGGGTTAGACTGGCATTGGCTAATTGAAAACCAACTCCATTGGGTAAAAGATGCCATTTTCAAAGAAGATAAATCCCCTATCTGCCACTTCCAAGCTGTCACCAACCTATCCATCCTCCTGACCATCGCCATCAATCTTTTCAGAATTTTGGGTTTTCGCTCAATTACAAACGCCCAGACTTGGCTCTACGGCAGGCTTTGGGGTCTTGTGCCACTCTTAGAATGAAACAGCCCTGATTACAAATGCCCAGACTTGGCTCTATGGCAGGCTTTGGGGACTTGCCACATATAGCGAATGAAACAGCCCTGCCCCGAAAATTGAAGAAGTTATCCAATTGGAATCTTGATCCGGTCAGGGAGTTCAGGAATGCGATCGCTCGAAAGTGTGCGTTCGCTCTCTCGTGTCCTTTTTTGACTGCTCTCACGTATCGCACTCCCTCTCAAAACCCGTCAAACCCCCAATCAGACAGCGTTTCAGTTTTCGGGTAAAGTAGCGATCGCCCTAAACGCATTGTCAGATAAATTATACAAATTCAGCATAAATAAACATCTCGACTCCTAATCCAATTAAAAGTAGAAGCTCTCCCCAGGATAGAATTGTCACACCTAAAGGAGGTTTTGGAACCAGAAACCAGAATGCTGCTAGAGCAATTATGCCTGAACAGACAAACGTAATCTCATCTACAATTAATTGCTGGATCTTGCGGCGTTTGCGGTGTTTATCAGTACGGTGAACAATCTCCCAACCAAAAAGGGTTTCATTATCCCCATAGCCTATGTGTTCCTTCACCTTATCTACCAGCTTATAGCTAATGTATCTGCCGATCGCCGAAATCTTTTCATCGTTAACAACATACGTCCAACCCAGAATCAGGCATACCCAGGGAATCACCAGTAGGGCGTAATAGTTGGACGGGTTGGAAACGGCAAAGGAGATAACTGCTCCAAACGCACCTAACGTTACATATAGCAAGTTGTCCCGAAAGCCAATCCGTTGAGCCTGTTCCGACTTCAGTTTATCATATTCCCTAAATAAAATTTCCAGAATTTGGTCTTTATCGCTCATGGCTAACTCCCAGTTCGTCTCTGGAAAATTTTGCGGCGGTTGAAGTGACCATCTTTTCCCCTCATTCATTTCACTTTTTAATGTTATAATAAATAATTCACGCTATTTTTCTCAATGTCTCCGAAAGTTTTCTTAGTCAATCTTTAGGTAAGTTTACGCAGCGTTAGCTGACAATATAAGATCCACTTGTCATTATATTTTCTAAAGATTTTCTTAATATTTGGGGGTGGCGTCAGGAAGGTTTCTTCTTGAGCGATGAACGGAGTGTGCAAGCGAATATGGCTTTTCAGAAACAGAAATACATTGATATTGGTTACATCAAATTCCTAGTTTTAACGCCGAAAGCAGTAGGAGTTAAGGTTGACGAGATTAAGCGCATTTATTGGAAACAGGGAGATGGTAGAAACCTTGTTATCCTCTTGCACGGCTCTACTGTTGATTCTAATGCAAAAAAATATTGCCATATTTGCAATATTATCGATCAGGAATTACCAGATTATGATATCCTCATACCCGACTTGCCAGCCGGACTTTTTTCAACTTCTAGCTGCCTCATCATCGTTCGAGATTTGCTGAGATGGATTGACAAATTTGAACAAAATAACAAGCATGAAAGGATTATCTTTGTTGGTCATAGTTTCGGCGCAATTATGGCTCGTAAAGCCTACATTTGTGCTTGTGGAGAGACGAATAAAGCTCCCTTGGAAACGTCGTTATTAGAATTTGCACCCGGTAAAACCTGGGCAAAGAAAGTCACGCGGATTATTCTGCTTGCAGGTACAAACCGAGGCTGGCATATCTCCCACCATCTCCCTCCTTTTTTGGTGTTGGCTCAAAGCGTTGGTGTCTTCTTTGGCAACGTCATGACTCTGTTCGGCTGCAAGCCCCTCATTTTTAATATCCGTCGTGGCGCTCCCTTTATCACTCAACTGCGTATCCAATGGCTGGCAATGTGTCAAGATACTGCCAAAAGATATGTCAATAAGGCTTTAACGATACAACTTTTGGGTTCAATTGATGATATCGTTTCCCCAGAAGATAATATTGATTTAGTGACGGGCAAGGATTTTATTTACCTTGATGTTCCCAAAACAGGACACTCAAACATCATTGTCATGGATGAGTCACCAGAGGGTCAACAAAGGAGGAAGAAATTCAAACTGGCTTTGACCGGAAAGCCTGATGATTTAAGAAAAAATCAGGTCTTATTGGATGAGGATCAAATTTTGGAGCCTAAGCTAAACGTTGAGCAAGTTGTCTTCGTTATTCATGGTATACGTGATCGCGGTTACTGGACAAAAAAGATTGCCCGTAAGGTTCGAGCGTTGGGGGGTAATAAAATCTATGCAACGGAGACTTCGACTTATGGCTATTTCCCAATGCTGTCCTTTCTCTTTCCGTTCCGCCGTCGAGATAAGGTGGAGTGGTTGATGGATCAATACACCGAAAACCTAGGACGCTATCCCCACGCCATTGATAACTTTCACTACGTCGGACACAGTAACGGAACCTATCTACTGGCTAAAGCTATAGAGGAGTACCCTTGCTGCCGCTTCAAGAATGTGGTATTTGCAGGCAGTGTTGTTCCCATTGATTATGACTGGTTTACTGTAATCAAGCGGCGTCAGGTAGCGAAAGTCCTCAACTTTGTTGCGACCAAAGATTGGGTTGTTGCCTTTTTTCCCAAGCTTTTCCAAGTTTTCCCATTCCTGCGATGGCAGGGCTTGGGAAGTGCAGGTTTTGATGGCTTCAAACTCTTCAACGATTTGCCTTTGCCTCATCAGTACCTAGTAAAGACACCGATTAAAGACGGAGATAATGAGATCGGAGAAGTCTTTCAGGTTGAATATATCCAAGGCGCTCATGGCGCAGCGCTCGTGGAAGATAATTGGGAAACTATTGCCCAGTTTATCGTGTCGGGAGATGTGGCAGATTCGCAATTATTGAACCAAAAATCGCTTTTAAGTAAAAAGCAAGCTGTTTTGATTAGCGCACTAAGCAAAGTACCCTATTTAGTTTGGGGACTTCTCTTAGTTGTTGTTGTCTGGTTAGGCTGGGTTATTCTTTCCCTTAACATTGCTGAGTGGCAGAAAACAGTTGCATTTATACTCTATTTGTGGTCACTTTGGAGTATCCTCACGCGCATATAACCAAGACGACAAAATAATGACTAGCTTTTCTGCTTTTTAGAATATTTTCGCTTGAGTAAGGCTCCACGCCATTAGTTATCGAGGGGTAAAATCTGCACAAGGTATCTGCCAATCTTCTAGTCCCAAGGGATAGATTACACACAAGAATCCCTGATTGGTGGCACAACCTGACGCGCAGCGTAAACACATCCGTTGTTGGTTTCGTTTTTGGAGCTGCTGTTCTAAGTATCGTTGCTGCCCCTGGACGATCGCTTCCCTGTTTTCCTGAAATTTGGTTACATAGCGATCGCGTTTATCCAACCAGGTCGCGTATTCTTCGGCGTGGTCTGCCAGGATTTCCCGCGATCGCCGAATTTCTCGATAATCTGTTCTTATGTCACTGTGACAACAATTTGTTATTGGGTCTGCTTACTGCTTGTTAGTTTTTTAAAAACCAGTTTTTAAAAAGCGATCGGCAGTTGGTTATTAGTTGAACTGTAAAACTGTGGTTCGGTGTGGCGTTTTCATCCCCTTTCGGGGAAGTGTGTTTGGAAAGCATTTATCTGCTGCCAAAGTTTGGTTATAAAAGTGTTTCCATCCCCTTTCGGGGAAGTGTGTTTGGAAAGTCTTGACGGTGAGGAATACAACGGAGAAACAGAGTTTCCATCCCCTTTCGGGGAAGTGTGTTTGGAAAGGCACTGGTCGGATTACTAAATCCGAATATCTTCAAAAAGTTTCCATCCCCTTTCGGGGAAGTGTGTTTGGAAAGGGTATAAGTGTAGCAATGTTTATCATTTGTCTATCGTTTCCATCCCCTTTCGGGGAAGTGTGTTTGGAAAGTACCTGCAGAGGCAATCAGCCTCTACGATGCTAACGGTTTCCATCCCCTTTCGGGGAAGTGTGTTTGGAAAGTTTAGTCTAACCTAGGCTAATTGAGGGTTCGGTGTTTCCATCCCCTTTCGGGGAAGTGTGTTTGGAAAGGCGAGCTTGTTTATGAGGAATTGCCGTGGTATGAGAAGTTTCCATCCCCTTTCGGGGAAGTGTGTTTGGAAAGTCCTTGTCCAACAAAGGAACAAGCGCATTGCTCCGGTTGTTTCCATCCCCTTTCGGGGAAGTGTGTTTGGAAAGAGTTCGCTCAGGAAACCTTACGGGGACTGGGTTTCAGGAGCCAAATCGACGCATCTCGAAAAACTCTCATCCATCCTGCCCAAAATTGAGTCAAACATGCCGCTCAAACTCTTTACTCGCAAGGCTTCGACGCATCTCAACGAAAAAATAGGGGTTTCAGCCATTTGGCGAGATGCGTCGATAGCGTGAATTAACGTATTTCACTATGCAGTTTTCTAGGTTCTGCTGTTAATCGCCTCATTTTACTACTGCTGATGTAGTTTTTCAAGCACCTGGGGGAGTGCCTCATATTGCTGGATTAGAACTTCGCACCAGTTTCAATCCCTGATAGGGATTCAGGGGAATTCCGAGTCTTTGGGCTTTTTGGATCTCAGCCTAGTGGGTGTGTTTCAATCCCTGATAGGGATTCAGGGGAATTCCGAGTAAAAGCCACCCCCCGAAAAAAGGGAAGACCAAAGTTTCAATCCCTGATAGGGATTCAGGGGAATTCCGAGGGCAGTTCCTTAGAACGCTTGCTCTATATAGTTTTCAATGTTCGATTGCGACAACCTCCTATAAATATAGCATTTCAGCCTTGGCTTTTGACAAGACCCTTTAAACCAATTAAGCTCAAACCCTTTATTCATAAGCCTTTCAGCCTTTGCGACAACCTCCCAGTTAACCGAAATCCTTCAAACCCTTACCAGTTAAGGCATACAGCCTCAAATTTTGACTTCCCCTTAAAAACACCTACTGGTTGTCGCATCAATCCGTAATTACAATTTTCGCAAAATCCCCCAGATTACTAATGGTCTGGGGGCTGCGTTTCCAACTAATCCGATTTGACCCAATCGGTAGGGTTGAGAACCAGCCATTATCCGACCCGGGAGACGAAGGTTTCCAACTAATCCGATTTAACCCAGTCGGTAGGGGTTTCTCAATTACTCTCGGATTGAATTCCCAAAATAATCAGTTTCCAACTAATCCGATTTAACCCAGTCGGTAGGGTCGCCGGTTTTTTTGTGGCTGGTTAGTGGGGTGGTCAATTGTTTCCAACTAATCCGATTTAACCCAGTCGGTAGGGAGTTCGTCTGACAGCCTTTGCCTAGTAAGGGTTTCAGCCGCCGAATCGACGCATCTCCGAAAAGTCTAACATATCCGGCTAAAAATCGAACAAAATACATGCCTCAAACTCCCTTCCTGTATACAATCGACGCATCTCAACGAAAAAATAAGGGTTTCAGCGATTTAGCGAGATGCGTCGATTGATTGGTCTAATCGTGATCAACCTCCTTAAAACTATCGCGATCGCTCGAAAGTGTGCGAAGCACGTATTGCACTCCCTCCCCCAACCCGTCAAACTCCCAACCCACCAGCGTTTCAGGTTTTAGGTAAAGTAGCGATCGCATCTTTTCCTCCTGGGGGGTGGGAACAGGCGCTACCAAAGATGCTATTAACACAACGCTTTTTCGATAAACTTTTATCTCCTAATTTTTTCAGCGATTCGGCAAATCATGTAAATAATCGTAACAAACATCAGAGTTATGCGTAAAATCGGCAACCCATGCCAGTTTTCGCCAAGGATCACAGGATTTTACCGAAAATCACTCTCTTCCCGGAGGCTTTCGTTACCGAACCCTGCTATCAAACCACTTTTGATCAAATTGATCACAAGTTCAATCCGGCGATCGCATCCCTAAGCTCAAGGGGGTGTACATTGTACACCCCCTTACCCGTCAATTCCCTCTGGCACTATAATTTCATAAAGCTTAAGCGATTAATAACCAACATTGAGCAGCGCCCTGGCTTGCACCGCGTCGGCGTTGGCGGAGCCTGTTCCGAAGAGAACGTATCGCGTCCTAACACAAGCTGGGCGGGAACATTCTGGTAATAGCTTTCCATTCCTCCACTAGCGCCGTCTCCCCTGGTCTTATCTTGCGCCCGTTTAACTCAGGGTGACGGGTATAGAATACCGCATCTGTTAGCGCCGTAACTGTTTCCCCGTAATCCTCCACTTCATAGCCATACTCTTCAGGTTCTGCATAACAAAGGGGGAGTTGCATCCAAACGAGTTGATCGTTCAATACCTCTCGAATAGCTAACCACTCTTTCTTGTATTGCGTTTGGTGAGGCTGGATGCTTCTGTTCAACATTTCTGGGTTAACAGTCCAAAAATATGAGTCAGTGTATTGGTCTAGGAAAGACGCAGGAGGGGACGCAAGGGCTTGACTGCCAACCACAACTGAAGCGGCAATCATGGATAAGCCTAGTGATTTGAGTTTGAGCATTGCCGGAAATCGTTGCGCTTCTTTACCCAGTCTGCCCTTTCTACCAATAAAGAATTTAGCGATCGCATTCTCCAATCCAATCCAATCGCTGCAACCATGGATGCAATAATCATGCATCAGGATTTTCTTTTTGCGTGTGAGTTTCATTTGCATAAGGGATACCTAGCCGAGAGAGATAAAAGGGTAGACCTACGCCTTAGTTAGAATGAAACAGCCCTAGGAGGGGTGAATATGTCACACTCAGTTCGGATTGACAAACAACTGCTGATTGCCGCAATCGGAATCGCCGCTTCCGCGTTAACGGCAGGCGTCCTGGGAATAATCGAAACCTACACAGGTTTGGCTCTTTATTCTCTCATGTTTTGGTTCATTCTCCCTGTCGGTGCCATCATCGCAGGCTTTGGTGCAGCCAGCGGCTATTATGTCGGAGCCAGATTATTTAATCAAAAACCCGCTGGTGGTATAGCCATGAATATGCTTCTCGCTTCCATCAGCGCCTACCTCCTTGTTCACTATGTTCCCTACTACCTCTTAGAAATTAATGACGGCACAAGAATAAAGGATATTGTTTCATTCTGGCGCTACTTAGACATCAATATTCGCAGCGCCTCCATCTCCTTTAGAGGCGGTTTATCCACCGGAGAACTTGGCTCAACCTGGGGATACCTCTATGCCTTCCTACAATTAATTGGCTTTTCATTTGGCAGTCTGATTGTATTTGCTGGACTTTCAAATATTCCCTACTGTAAAAAATGTTCCAAGTATTTGACTCAAACCAACACCCAGGAACGATATACAAGCAATGCCGAGAACTTATCCGAGAAAATCCAAACCTTTGCCAAGTTGTTGAATGAGCGCCAATACGTTAAAGCCCTAGAATTCCATAGCACTAAAATGGGTAGTTCCCAAAATGACAATCACGTCCTCCGAACCCAACTAACTACACACAAATGCAAAACCTGCAACAAAAACCATTTTGAGTTTGTCGCGTCTCGTTTATCGAAAAATGACTGGCAAGACATCGAAAAAACGCGGATACGGCTGTGGGTTGACCCTCAATTCGATGCGTCCCCCTAAGTCGGGCTTGCTGTCGTGAGTATTGGGGTGAGGGGGAGATGGGGTGAGGGGAACACAGAGAAGCGAACTATTGAAACTTAGTACACCCCCATTTTCATCCTCTACCCCTTCGCGCTTTCTTATACCTATACCCCTTGACTTATGAGTACAAGTATAAGATAATAAGTATAGGTAAGCAAGGGGTACAAATCTATGACTTTTTACTGGTTAGACCAAAACCTTTGGGGCAAAGGCAGACAACCCGCCCAATGGGAGGCACAACTTATCGATGAGGCGTTGCACTCTATGGAAGGGCTGACCCGCTCTAATGAAGATCAACTTCTCCAATTACGCTCACGCTTAACTCAACAATTCCTCCAGCACGTTGGAGAATCCAGCCTCAAAAACTGTTTCAGCCGCCTCCACAAAGCCATCAAGATTCATTTTTCACCCTCTTCGGGACGGCTCACTCAAGCCAACAGCGTTTCACATCCCACCAAGCATGAGCCTGTACACATTGCTCTGCTATTGGTGGACACTCCCCAGGAGATTAAGGATAAGAACAATGCCCTCCATGGTGAAGCCCTGGAGTATAAGCATAGTAATGTCGCCTATATTGATAACCCACAAGCCATTATTGACAAGGGACGAGAGCTACTCAACAAAGCAATAACCTCTCATCGTCAGGGGGATTTCTGTAACTACCGGGATTTGGGTGCTTCCTTATGCCTACTGGCAGGATTACGACCCATAGAAGCTTTACGAGATGCTGTCCTAGAACCAAAAAGTAAATTTACGGTCATCATGGCTCAAGGACAAGCCAAGACCAGGGGAGAGGAACGAACCTACGAAATGCCTACTCTGATTGAAGCATCGAAAGTTCTAGAAGGTTACTCCATACTCCGGGAAATCTTCGACGCCAGTGACCTGAATGACAATGAAATTCAATCTTATAAGAATGGGGTGCGCGACCATGTGATCATGCACTTTAAAGACTTAGTGCCGACTCTGCAACGACTCAATGGCGAAAAGCAGGTCAATACTCAGCGGTTGAGAGCGGTGTATGATGCGATCGCTACCTTCTACTATTGCCCTGCAAAAGTGAAAGACTTTGTGTTCGTCAAAGCCATCAACGGACACAAACCCCAGAAGGGACGCAGTGATGCCGCCATGCATTACTTAGATTATCAAATGGCGGATAACGTGGTTGCCCAATACAATGGCAAACGCCAGGGCGTGAAGCTAAGAGAACCTGGAGTCAAAGTCCTAGATAAGTTTCAGGACTTGGTTGAACCTATAAGAGTACCCAAAAACGATAAGATTTCTCAGGTGAGAATTTATCAACGCGATCGCACTCGTCTCCAACAACTTACAGAAACCCTGAATACTCCCAATCAAAAGGACACCTTCTCGATTGTGCTGAAGTTAGCAGATATTACGCTTCGCTTGGCTCAACAACTAGATGTCGAACCCCAATACATTGAGCAGACAATCTCTCAACGCTTCCAAGAACATCAAGAATCATCTCTTTTTTCATCAGACGACCTACACAATCAGCCAGAGGAAACGACTGAAACTGTCTCTGTTGACGCTATCACTCAACTTACAGCCGCCATCACCCGACTCACTGACCATCTCGAACAACCAGCGCCAGCGGCTAAAACTTCACCTCCCCAACCCGAACAAGCACCTGCTTTCCCCTCATCAACTCAAAGAGAACCCAAACAACGGAGTTCCGAGGCTTCCGAGGCTTATGTAAATAGGGCGATCGATGCCATTATGGATTTTAATAATGATCCAAATCGCCAAGAGCAGGACAAGTGGTTCATCGGCGTCTCACCTTTGAAGAAGATTACCAAGCGCAATCAAGCCTTGATTGAACGGGTCTTGCAGCAACGAGAAGCTGACCTTAACCAACATCATGCCCAACACCAACTTACCCCCAAGCACAACTCCAAGGGCAGATTTGCCCCGAAAATTGAAGAAGTTATCCAATTGGAATCTTGATCCGGTCAGGGAATTCACGAATGCGATCGCGCAATTTCTGCTAAGGGTGCTACTAGGTAATAGATATTTTACTCACGTAGAGTTGTTTGTGCGCCATGGCGCACATTCACTTATCCCAGCGTCTCAATTTTCCCGGTTTCGCGGCTTCTCCACACCTGACCCATCATCCCATGCCAGTTTTCACCAACGATTGCAGAATTTTCCCCAAAATCGCTCTCTTCCCAAAGGCTTTCGTTACCGAACCCTGATATGAAGCCACTTTTGATCAATCTGATCACAAGTTCAATCCGGCGATCGCATTTCTACGCTCAAGGGGGTGTACATTGTACACCCCCTTACCCGTCAATTCCCTCTGGCACTATAACTTCATAGAGTTTAAGCGATTAATAACCAACATTGAACAGCGCCCCGGCTTGCACCGCGTCGGCGATCGCGTCCAACCCAAAACCTTCAACCGCAGCTTTTCACCAGCTTTTCACCTTTGAACCACTCCAGCTTTTTCCTACACAACTTGTCGCCCTCTCCTTTTATTATCACATTATTACATACTCCGGGGCAATGGATAAACAACAAGAGCGTCCAAATTTTTAACCCATCTAGTTGCTGACCATCGCCATCAATCTTTTGAGAATTTTAGGTTTTCGCTCAATTACAAACACTCTCTCCCTGGCTCTATGGCAGGCTTTGAGGACTTGCCCCAAATAGCGAATGAAACAGCCCTGGAGTGGGAATGTGCATAAGAGATATCCAGCAAGAGATATTGAACAGTGAGTAGAATCAAACCCGTTGACATGACTCAAACTAACTTGTTTACCCATAAGATTGCCGCTATGCAATTTTTGAGCCGACTTTTGAAGAGCGCATCTAGCTTTTCTCCTCACACCAAGGTTATGACTATCAAAAAAGCATTGGCGTTGACGAGTACGGTTTCTCTATCAGTTCTGATTGCTCAGTCGGCAAACGCTGCAACCCTTGGAGCCAGGGCAAGTGTTAATCTTATCGAGATGGATCACCAGACAAACGGATCTCCTGCATCCGGTAGTCTCGTAGAGGCTTCAGCGTCTGGACAAGGATCTTCAGGAACAGGCTTTGCCTCTTTTGACGGTAAAGTTGGCGCTTCTGCTATGTCTGAAAATACTTCTCCTCTATACAATGCTTTTGGCAATGGCAGCTTTGGTTCTGGATATGAGGTTATAGGTAACTCTGACAATACATCACTTCCTCTAAGCTTCAACTTTCATTTGAGTGGAAGCTTAAGCGCTGATTCTGAGATTGGAAACAACATCAGCCAAGGGATTGCTGGTGCAACTGTGGGTGGTTTTTTATCTAGTGGAAGCAATGTTAGTAAAATAAACGGTCGTGCCAACCTAACATCTCGTGCTGGGTCTCCTGTTAGCTTTACTCAAGCCGGAGTTTTTGGCTCCAGTGGTCCACCACAAGTCAGAATACAGCCAAAGATTAATGTGGAAGCAGATATCAATGAAGTCTTTCTTAATGAAGACGACCTAGATCAACTGAATTTAGAATTCTCCTTAGAAGGAGAGCCAAGCGATTTTGACTTTCCCGTTTTAACGGGACTCATCGCCGATGCCATAACCAGCCAAGGTCTAAGCCGACTCAATCTTGTTCCGGGGCTTGATATCGAGGCTGGGTTTAAGGTTGATTATGGATTCGATACCTCTTTCAGCCTACCCCTTGAAGTAGTCGATAAAGGCAGGATTAATTATTTTATCAACACCAGCGCAAATGCCCTGCCCGAAGCATCTGCAAGCTCTAATTACAGCAGCACCCTTTCACTAACATCTATTACTGTTCCAGAAGAATTCGATGCCGTAGATGTTGATAAGTTGAGGGTTGTCTTTGATTCAGGATTTGAGTTGCCTATTCAGGTTGAAGGTTCGGGTACTGGAAATGGAAATGGGGATGTTCCAAAAAGCGTTCCTGAACCATTGACTATACTCGGTTCAGCTACAGCTCTAGGTTTTGGAGCTTTGTTTAAACGAGAGCATTCAAGAAGACAGAAACACTTCAAGTAAAAGAGGGAACCTAATGTAGCAATAAGAAATCCCGTGTTAACTACACGAGTAGTGAGAAAGGGGAGTTGATTCAGAGCGATCGCTCCCCGACTAAAACATTTGGGAATGGATTGTATCCACCGACTTATTTAAGGAAATAGTGATGAAAGCCAAACTCATCTATAAGGTTCAAGACTGCCAACATGAATTTGAACTGACCCAACTCCGAACCGTTGTCTGTCCTCATAGAAGGGGACTCCTATGGCGTCCACCTGATCCAAAAACTCGAACAAGAATACCCAACCTATCGACTGTCTGATACAGTTCTGTACAGCGCTCTAAAGTTTCTTGAAGAGTCCGGAATGATCATAGGGTACTGGAAAAAACTCAAAGAACAAAACCGCCCCCGCAGGATGTATCAAATCTGTTCAGAGTGGCGGGACAAAGCTAGGGAGCTTGCCGGTTTTTGGCAGCGTTATATAGACCTAGAGCGCCAGTCGGCGAAAATATAGGGTTCGTGTCACCGGACGGGCGATCGCACTCCATCTCCCCACCCCTAACCCTTTGGATTGAACTCTTTGGATTGAACCCAAAAATCGCCAATTGAACAACGGAATGCGATCGCGTAAGGGTTCAAACTCGACACCATCGGACTTGAGACGGGCTGAAGTGGTAAATAACTGTTCAATCGTTTCTGGTGTAATTGGTGTTGGGGGTATGGGTTGGCGGATGTCCTGTAAGTCAGCTTCTACATCCATGGCGATCATGTCTTCTAAAGCCGGACGCAGGGGTGGGGTGTTGAGTACCTGCTCAAATTCTGACATCAACACATCTTCTTCTTCGGGATCAGCACTGATTGCGGCTTGCTCGATAAACGTGGGAACTTGAGCCAGAATCGGTTGTAGGTTGCCCACAACTGTAGCAAAAGCATTGATGCGATCGCGCAATTTCCGATAGACTTTTGCCTCTACCGTGCCATCATAATAGAAATTGTGAATTTTAACCGTGGGATAAATCTGCCCAATCCTCTTTGTTCTTAAGTCTCTTTACATTCATTGTCAACTCCAGCCAATCTTCATTGTCATCATCCCACCTGTTATCACTATCACAACTCCTCTTTACTCCCACCAACACTCCCACTGGAGACTAAACGACTTAGAGAAAACAGCCCGATCAACTTCGATAGGATCATGGAAGATTTATATTATATCCGAGTCGATTCTTGAAAACACCCAAAAAGTAGTTCCTCATTTCGCTCAAGGGATTTGGTACTCTTTAGGCAAGGCTTGCGATCGCACTCCCTAAGATCGCACTCCCTAATTGCAAATTGCAGAGTTACTCTTCGTCTAACAACGCCTCCATCTGAAGAAGAAGCCGTTCCAGCTTTTTGTGTTTTTTCGGATTCTTCCAAAATTTAGCTTTTTGCAAACGTCCCGATGTCTCTTGGAAGCGGCTTAATAGCGATGGGGGTTTGGCTGTGGGCTGTCTTAGCTGCTTAATGCGTTGGGTAATTTCTTTGAGGGAGAGGTTATCTGCGATCGCGTCATTCAACAAAGCCTGTCTTTGTGATGTATCCTTAAGACGAGCTAGAGCCTGTGCCTTGGTATATGCAATTTGACCAATCCGTAGAGCATCCAACACATCATCGGGTAAATTGAGCAGAGGTAAACGGCTACTGACAAACGACTGCCAACTCATTAACCCCAGGGAATCGAACACCGTTAAAATCAACTCGGCTTGCTCATTACCCAAAACGTTTTGGGTAACTTTCCCCTTCTCCTCATTTTGCATCCGATATAGCAAAGGGGGAATCTCTTCCACATTACTCCCTAATTGAGTCGCTAGCAACTGCAAAATGGCTTCAGTTTCCTCAACGGGGTTTAAATCTTCCCGTTGCAGGTTTTCAATCAACGCCAGTTGCAGCGCTTCTTCATCAGTCAGTTCCCGGATAACGACAGGGATTTCGGTCAATCCCGCTTTTTGGGCGGCACGGTAACGACGTTCCCCGGCGACCAACTCATACTCGTCTAGATGGAGCCGTCGAACTAACAGAGGTTCTAAAATCCCAAAGTTTCTAACTGAAGAAGTCAATTGTTCTAACTTATCTGGATCAAAATAGCGCCGGGGTTGTTGTTTGGGTAAGCGAATCAAGCTAATTGGAACTAACACAGCAGCGGCATTCGGTTCTTCCCGCTCTCCCAACAGAGCGGCTACCCCTTTCAACTTACTGGTATAAGGTTGGTCTTTTTTACTCACAGTTTTTCCAAGGATAAAGCAATACGTTTAAGAACAGCCACGGCTGGATGTTTGGGACTAGATTTCGCCAAGGGCAGACGCTTTTCCGAGGCATCAGCAAAAGCAATCGAGCGCTTTATCGGCTCATAAACAGTTGCCAATGGCTCTAGCTGCTCTTGGATAGCCTTGAGCGTCCGGCTTTCTTGAGCAGTACGACCATCGTACATCGTTGGCACAAATCCCGCGATCGCTAAATTACGATTGGCTTTGGCACGAAGTCGCGCTACTGTGTTGAGCAGTAAATCAGTTCCCTGGAATGCCTTGAACTGAGTTTGAATGGGGACAAGGACATGAGTCGAAGCGACCAATCCAATCACACTCAAAATCCCCAGACTGGGAGGACAGTCAATTAGGATAAATTCGTAGTTGTCCCAAACCGGAGCCAAAGCATCTTTGAGGCGCATCTCCCGCATCAGAGCGCTGACTAATTCCAACTCAGCGGCACTCAAATTGATATTAGATGGAGCGAGATCAAGTCCATGGATTTTACCATGAATCGGTAAAGGAGCTTCTCCCGCGATCGCGTCGTAGACGGTAGTCTTCAACTCAACCGGATCTTCTCCCATAAATGTAGTCAATGAGGCTTGGGGATCAAGATCGATTAACAAAACACGGTGTTTTCGTTGGGCTAGATGATAGCCCAAATTGAGAGTCAACGTACTCTTGGCGACACCGCCCGATTGATTAAATAACGAGATTATTTTGCTCAAGGTTTAACATTAATTTAGTTGAAAGTCTAGATCAAAGCTTCGTCCGGTTGCTGCCATTTACCAGCCGACCACAATTCGACGAACGCGGGCGGGAATCGCATACCCCGAATTTCAACAATTGTGTCGGACGGATCATTTGCCATTTGAGTGCTTGTGCCTTTTGCCTTAAAATTTATTACCGCTATTACGCTTTGTCAGGGAAAGGAGAGCGATCACGCCTCTAGGCGGGGATAATCCAAAATTGTTGTCGGTACTTCCTCATAGCCTGGATCAAGTTGATTGGTGATCACGCTTTGGCGCTCTTATCCGCAAGCCATGCAAAGCCTTGTGGTGTAAAAGATTTTATTATGACTTTCCATGTCTTTCAACCAACATAGGAATGCCACGATTTACCCAAAACTCAGGACAAATTACACCACTGGACATACCGCCATGCTTGTACCTCTCGACTGCAAACCGTTCTTTGTGGCTAATTGGATGTCCGGTTCCCACTGATCCGTTGCGAATGATCGATGACCCAACCAATCCCCCTGTTGTTACTGTGACGACAGGGGTTATAAAGCATCGTAGTGGTCGCTGAAATAAATGTTCCCAATACCTCAATCATGACCCATAAAATCCCGATTCCACACAGTTTACAAGGCTCCCTCCATGCCACAATTGGGACATCCTTTGGTTCTAGTACAACTCCTGATGTGTTGCAACAATTGCTGGCTGATAAGAGAAGTCCTAGCACTCGTCAAGCCTACGAGAGAGATATAATACAATTTTTTAAGTTCATGACGGGTAAGACGGTCACTTCTGACTTGGTGCTTGAGTTCCTACATTTGGAACGTAGTCAAGCTACTTCTGTTGTACTTAAGTACAAGGCATCATTGATTCAACGGGGACTATCTGAGGCTACTGTCAATCGTAGGCTAGCGGCTATTAAAAGCCTTGTGGCTATGGGTCGCCAAATAGGTGTGTGTGATTATGGGTTGGAGGATATTAAGGGCGAGGCAGTCGTCAAGTATCGCGACACAACTGGTATTGATTCTCAGACGTTTAAACTGATTCTATTGCAGTGCGATCGCGATACACCCAAGGGCAAACGTGATTATGCTCTACTCCGGCTCCTCTGGGGTAATGCCCTAAGAAGGAATGAGGTTAGTCAGTTGAATGTGGGAGATTTTGACCCGGATTCCCGAACGCTGCGGATTCTGGGAAAGGGCAGAAGCCAACACGAGGTTATCGATTTGGGACAAACAACGGTTAATGCGATCGCTGATTGGTTAAATTCCCACCGCTTGCGCCGCGATGATTCCCCGTTATTCTATGCCCTGGACTCCCACTCCAAAGGGCATCGTCTCACTGGGGATGGGATAAGGAAGATTGTGGTGCGGTTGTGCAAGCAGGCTGGCATCAAAAAACCGATGAGTCCTCACCGTATCCGGCACTCGGCTATCACAGCCGCTCTGGATGCCACCGATGGGAATGTCCGCAAGGTTCAAAAACTCAGCAGGCATCGCAATTTGGACACGCTGATGATTTATGACGATAACCGGGGACGCGATCAGGCTGAAATGACCGACTTGCTCGATGATTTGGTGTGAAGTATGAAAAAGTCAGCGCAGGTTATTGCCAGTTAATCTGATTTTTCCTCAACTTCTTCTTACAGCCAGAGCAGTAGTAGCGACCATCTTTGCCTTGCGTTAATCTCACGGCTGGGTGCTTTTTACACTTAGGTTTATCCTCGGTGTCGCCTGTGGCGCTACCCCCCTCTATCATGCCATTGTCGCCTTGGTCGCCATAGCCCTGTGATTCCCACCAGAACTGGGGGACAGCTTCGCCACCACTTGTCAGACTAAAGCTGTATGGCGATAATTTTGGCGCGAATTTGGCGCTATTTTGCTGGGCTATAAAATCTAGTTTGTCAACAGGAATAGGGAAGCTATCAAGCAATACCCCTAAACCCGACTCTATCTCAATGTTTTCAGCAACGGGCAATGAGTACCATTGAGGGGATTTACCGGGAATTACACACAAGCCAAAATAATGTTTTTTGGCGTCGTCCAACCATTCGTTTTTGGCTTGGATAGCTGTGGAAATTTCTCCGTACTGCTTGAGGAGTACGTCTTTTTTTAACTCCAGAGCCGGATTGTTTTTTATCGCATCTAGAGAGCTAGAACCCTGATACAAACAGATCATCTGCTCCATGTCTGCCCATTGAAAACCCGCTCGACTGACTTTGGGATTCTGACCAATCAGAATCAGTTTCATGCCCAGATGTCGAATTCGTGAGACTAGGTTGAGAAATTGACCCTTATCTGACTTGTCTAATTGAGTGTCGATTTCATCCAGAATGTCGAGAGTTACTGGGCTATGTTTTTTAGATTTTTCTCGGTCAATCATTTGGGCAGTAATAGCCCTTAACGCTTGCTTTAACTCATCTCCCGACTGACTGACTTTTGGGATACCCCAATAGTCCTCAGCACTACCATGTTGCGGGTCATGAAGACGGATAAACCAAGGCTGAGATTGGACGATTTTTGAAAGCAGATAACGAGCGACTATTCCTTTGCCATCCCCCGTCGCGCCCATCACCCTGATAGTTCCCTTCCTGCTCATCTCCCTGATGACTTGAACGGCTAGTTTTTCGATTGGGGTAAATAGCCGCTTTAGCTCCTCCTCTTTAATTGGAGGTTCCCGTCGTAAGCTAATGATGATTAGATCGCTGATTTCATGTTTCTTGATGCTGGTGATGGAGTGGATGCCTAACCACTTAACCAAGTCACCTGTATGACAATTCAAATCACAGAGAATGGTTTCTACTCCAATCGAATGACTGTAACTGTAGCCAGCAGTTATCGACCCGTCTGATCTGATATGATAGCCAGTAACAGCCAAAGGGATATTCAAATCTTCCCAGACTTTCCGGGCAATATCGTTAGCTATCTTCCCCTCAACTGAATAGCCAAACTGACCATAGCTGGGTTCAATCAAGTCTCCCTCCAATTGTTGTTGGAGTCGTGCGACTTTCTCGGTCAGTAACTCAATCCGATTGAGGTACTCGGAACGCTCCTTATTGACCATTACGTTAAGATCATCAAGATTTTGGTTATAGGCTCCAGCCAGTTCTTTGATGAGCTGACGCTTGGCTTCGTGGGCGCTACCAACTTTTTCACCCCAGACCTGAAGTCCGTGAGCTATTCTGAGGGCTTCTGCTGTTATCGCATCATGTTCGGCAAAAATCCGCTCGATCTCTGCCTTCTTTGCTACTTGAAACCGCCGTTCGGCTTCAGCTTCCACGCGGTCTTCAAATTCTGATTCCCATGCTCCTACTTCAGCTTTTAAGTCCTCAGTCTCATCTATTGCTGCTTCTAACTTGCGATTTAAGCCTGCTATCGCTCCCTGCAAATCTGAAACTGCCTGTATCGCTCTATCCCTCTGTTGATTGGATTCTTTTAGGACTATTTTGGTTTCTGATAGAGACTGCTTGGTCACTTGCAGGTCAGAGGACATCTGGGAATTTGAACTCGTCAGGTGTGCTACTTCTTGATTAGCGGCGGATAACTTGTGATTAGTAGTGGACAGTTCCTCTTCAAGTCGGTCTATCCGCTCTCGACTCTGCCCAGTCAATATTACGACGGCAGGAGTGGATAGGACAGACGAGAGCAAAAGAACTTTAAGACCTCCACGACCTCCCAGGCTCCAAAAGCCAACGAAAAAAGCGACCCCAGCCGCTCCTATGCCGATAGATGCCTGTGATAATTTGTTCATGGTTGGTTACGAGTCAAAATTTTGATTGGACTAGGTAGCACCTAGAGTCGGTGCTACCTTTCTCTCATTGGCTAGCCAGAAAAGCCAGAAAGAGAGACAGGGCGAATGCTAGAACAGAAGCCCGAATGAAAGGAGGAACTCTGCAATAAAAATGGGCTAGTCGCTGCCAGAAATTCGGGTAAATAGCCTGTTGAGATGGACGCTTAAATCCACTCAAAATTCCGTGAATTATAAAGGTGTGAGCAAATGGACACAAAACTATTACGTCCCTCCACAATTTCTCTTCCCCAATGTGGTTGTAGTTAGTGTGATGGCAGTTATACCGCCATCCTTTGCCACACTTCACCCACGGAAACATTGAGCAACGATACCCGGAACGTTTTAGGAATTCCCTGTGTTTCTTCCTCCATTCAGATGAGACTATATACTCAGAGTATTTCACTTAGTTAATGCTCCCAGCCTCTTGCGGAATTCGTCTAATTGGTTCTGCTTTTCTTGTGTTTGAGACTGTGCTAACCCCAAGCTGACTTCAGACTGTGTTAATTTTTCAGCCATTTCTTGTTCGGAATAGTTAGCCAAGGCTAGCTCATTGACAGTCTTGGCTTGGGCAAGTCCTAAGTTAATTTGCTTCTGCTGGTTTGTTTCAATCTGGACTTGATAATCCAGGAAATCACCCTTAGCTCTTTCCGCATCCGTGGCATACTTAACCCCAGCACTGAACGCCTTAGTCCGTTTGCCCTCAGTGACAAACCGTTCACGAGCGAGGTCAAAGCTAGTGCCTGTTAGTTTGACTGCCCGGATAGCTCCTTCATAAATACCCTGCTTAACTTCATAATCTTGTAGGGAAATCTGAGGTAAACTTTCAGGGGGATTGAGCGGGTCTGCTACTAAGTAGGCATCCCCGTTAAACTGAGGTAAGGTTGAGGCTATCTGATTAGGCTCAATCTCGTTTAAGCCAGTCAGAGACACGGGCGCTGACTTTTTGGGGGTAATCGCGTCGTTCCCGCTCTCTGTAGATTTGACAGGAATCGCTGAGGTTTTAGCTGGGGTCTTGGTCGTCTTTTTTGCTACTTGATCAGCAGCCTTCTTAGCTCGTCGTTGTGCCGCCGCTTGGCTTAAGTTATTTCGCGCCATCGGTCAAAAATCTCCTACTATTTACAAGCGATTGGTACTGAATTTTTAGCTGAATTAAAGCTTTTGAAAGCGCCTCGAATTCTCGCTCCAGTTCAGCGTCTAAGTCGTACTCGTTGAGAACTTCATCAAGTTCGGCTTGGTCGGTTCTGTAGTCTTCTATTCGTTCGGTGAATTCTTCCATGCTCACCACCTCGCACTTATTTAAAAAAGAAGGGCAAGGAAAACCTTACCCTTTAACTCAAGCGGTTTTAATTGACTAAATCGATAGCCGCAAATCCGTATTGAGAGCGCTCTCTATTGACTCTCAATTCCTCCAGCTTTTTGATAGCGGTTTTTAACTGCTCAATCTCGGCAAAGTTCTGTAAGGTTGTCGGGGTAACATTGCCAGTGAGAGAAGCTACGGCATTCTCGGTAAGCAAGCTAGCCAGCCGACTGTGATAGTCTAGTGTTGTTTGTTTCATTGCTAACTCCTTAGTTGGTAATGGATGGGGAGATGCATAACTTGGCGGTTTCATCTCCCCGACCCGCGACCAGAGCTTTGTCACCTTTTTTCCTCCTCACCTGAATCGATGGACAAACCACTTAAGTCACCTGAGAGAATCGCCTCATACAACCGATCCGCCTCAAGCTTGTCCTGCAATGCTTGTTCGGCAACCTGCAAGAGCAATTGAGCCTTGCGATTCTCCAGATTGACAGCAAAGCCTTTTTTGCTATCGGCTTGCTGACGTTGATGTTCGTTTAGTAGATTCTGAATATTAGCCAACTTTGAGTTGAGTGCTTGCTGGTTTTCAGATAAGTTGTGCCGTGCCAAACTCAGGCGATTAGTTCCCTCAATAGGGGCGACTATGCTCGATGGTAGGTCGAGCTTATCATTACAGACTTCAGCCTGCGCTAATACCGTCGATTCTGGCTGCGGTTCGGGTTCACTCGGCAACAGGTCAGCATTTTCCTTATGTACTGCTTTCACCCAGTCAGCCGAATTTAACCCACTGGATTTGAACTCGCGAATCTTGTTAATCATTAGCTGGGTGTACTTGCGCCCATCCTTTAGGTCATCTAGCAACCAGGGATACGCTTCTTTTACGGTGCTGGCATAGTTTCGCGCTTGCTTATCAGATACCCCAAATTCGAGTCGGATATCTTTTACCGTGTATAGCGCGGCGTTACCGCAGTTTACCGCGTCATTTGCCGTACTTTCCGCTTTGGGAAACGGTATGAGCCAGGGTTGCCGTGCCTCAAAGTCTTGATGGGTCTGTGTTTCGGTCATTTTCAAGTCTCCTTTACTTGTGCCGTTTGTTGTGACGTAATCATTACCGAAATAACTACCGGGGCAATTGACGGGGTAATACCGCCAAATGCTTGCGGTACTGCCGTAATTGCTTTTACTTGATATAATACGCACATATAAAGCAAAATTGCAACTTAAATGCGTTCTAAGTGCGTCATTTCCCCAAAACTTTTAAATAGGGAGATGATAAAAGTAGCATGGATAAAGCACATATAAAGCGTCCATGTTATGCCCAAGTACAACACAAACCTTGAACTAGCCGATCATGATTACGACTGGCTAATCTTAATTTCCAAGCTCTCTAACAGATCGCTCAGGGCATGTGTTCAGTCAGCTATCACGTTTTATGTGAGGCGTCAGAAGCCAGAGTACGAAAAGATTCTGAGTTATACGGCTAGGAAATATGGGTTAACTGACATGGAATGCCTTCAGCGACTACTTAAGGGAGAGTCTTTAGGAGAACCAGTAGAGAATTTTTCCGAACCTTCCCCAGAATTACCAGACTGAAACAAACCAACCAAAGGAAACTGAAAAGCAATGGAACCGAGAGATATATATATGATTGACCCGGACTTTCCAGGTGGAACGCCTGGGGAAAATAAGCTCAGAACCCGTCCAAGCGCGGAACCAACAACAAGCTGATGAAAAATGTGAGGAGTTCGAGGGACGAATATGGCGTAATTCTTGAAGGCGTCGATAAACGCGATCGCGCCGATAACACAAGGGATGATTAAACTTCTACCCCCATATCTAGAATCTACCCACAAAGGAATACAATAAAATCATCCAAAAAAAAATAGGCTGCAAGTCCTCCTCATCTAGCTAATCGTCCAGATTTAGCTCTAGCTGAGAATCCATTGCCGCCCCAAAAAAACAAAAAACATTAAATTCATTTTCTAGTCCAATCCTAACATCCTTGTACGACTTTCACACGTACCGTATACACGGTATTTTTAAAAAGGTTTGAGCGGATTAGTCAAATGGGTTTTGGGCTGGGGCTTGCAGCACCTACGATATAAAAGGTGCAACCCATGCTGAAACTCGGTTTAATCCCATCCTCTACCTCTAACCCCTGTCCAATCTGTGACAACACATCCGGCAAATGCAGGCAGGGCAAGAAAGACCCAGACTACTGGCAATGCATGACCTTTGCCGGAACTCGTAAGGGGGAGACTTGCGGGAACTGGAAGTGCCTAGGCGACACCTCAGACCAGATGTGGGCGCAGTTCAAACCCGACAACTCAACCGAATGGACGGAGGAACGACGGCGAGAATGGGAAGCACAAAAACAGGCAAGACGGGAGAAGGCTCAACGAGAACAAGCCAGGACAGATGCCCAACGACTCAAGAGAGCTTTATCGGCAATAGACAGAGATAAAGGATACCGTCGGCTTTTAAGGAGTCTAGAGCTATCCCCGTTAGACCGCGAGAATCTGATCAGACGGGGGATGAACCCAACCACAATCTCTTCAGGTCTGTTCCGGTCGGTTGAAGCGGGTCAGCTACTCGATGGCTTTTTCTTAGATAACCGACTGCCTGGAATCTCAAGCCACGGGGAAAAATTAGTCACTGAGGCAGGGTATCTTTGCCCAATTCCTGACCTTGAAGAACGGATCATCGGCTGTCAAATTCGACTCAGACAGCCAAAGGAAGGAGAAGGGCGATATCGCTGGTTATCCTCCAAGCAGGCAACATTACATCTCCCCATCAAAGATTCGGAGGGTAAAACCCACCTAGAACTGCCAATAGGAGTCTATCGCCCAAGGGAAAGTCAGGATAATATTGTCCCGCCGCTCCTCCGGAATCGGAATGCGATCGCGCTCGCGGAAGGTACAGGCGCTAAACCCTGGATGGCGGCTGACTTATTGGGCATCCCAGTCATCGGCGCGGCTGGGGGAATGCAAGCCAATAGCCCGATTCAACTTAAACAATACATTGACGGGCTAGCCCGATTCAACAAGCCGAATTTATTACTGATTCCAGATGCGGGGGATGTGATCAACCCTCAAGTTATGCGGCGCTGGCGGCGACTGTCTAATCTCCTCCAAAGTTGGGGGTATGGCGTCCAAGTTCTGTGGTGGGGACAGACGACGAAGGCTATGGATGACATAGATGAGATAGGTGCGGCAAATTTCCAAGCTCTCCAAGCCTCAAAAACTCTTAAATTACTCACTCCAAAACAATTCCAGAAGCTTGCCCAATTCCAACAAAGGCAAGTCCGCGAGGAGGCGCTCAGGCAGAAGAACTGGAAGCTTTGGGTTAGCTTGCGACGCTACACCTCCACCCACGTTATCAATCAGCCTTACTTTGAATTCCCAGACGACATACCAACTGAGGATATCATCCTAGCTGGCAAAAGCGGACTAGGTACGGGTAAGACTTCAGCCCTGATTCGGATGATTGTTGAGTTGAACCGAGGGAGTCGATTAATCGGCTACCGTAACAACCTCCTGCACCAAACAATCGCAAGATTTGAAGCGACCACCGGAAAAACTTATCATCATATCCAAGACTTAAACAGAGAAGACAAAATACTACTGGCTGACCCAAATTCTCACGTCGCGTTTTGCTTGGACTCGATTACCCACTGCGATCCCTATGATTTTTATCAAAGGGTAGTGGTACTTGATGAGACTGTATCGGTACTACTACACGGGATGACAGCAGGAACATTGGGCAACCGACAATCTGAAGCACTTTCCATGCTGAGGGAAGCGTTGCAACTTTGTTCTGTGGTTATTTGCTTAGATGGCAATTTGCGGGATATCGACATCGACCTGATTCAGAAGCTATCTGGGGACAAGCAGGTGGTCAAAATTAAGAACGACCATAAGCCAGAACCTCATCGGATCACGTTTGTGACTGGGATGGATGCTGACGGAGAACTCAGGAAACGCGATCGCTCTCCCTTAGTCCGGGTGCTACTCGCACCGGGTTGCCGCCCCTGGATCGCGACGGACTCCAAAGACCGCTCGAAAGCTCTTTATCAGATGCTTACGGCACGGGGGCTGAAAGGATTTGTGCTGAATTCGGAAAACACGAAGGAGGATTGGGCGAAGGAATTTCTGAGCGACCCATCTGGCTTTATCCAATTCTGGAAGCCAGATTTCATGATCATCAGTCCCTCAGCCGAGAGTGGGTTAGATGTCCATAGCGGCGGACATTTTACTCACAAGTTTACTTTCTTTTCTGGGGTCTTAATGACCAATGGTCAAAATCAGATCATGTTCCGGCTCAGGGATAACTTACCACACTATGTATTCTGCCCTCTTCGGGGACTCGCTAAGGATAGAAACACACCGAAGACTTACGTAATGAAGGAATTTGGAAAAGCCAGCGATTCATTCACTCTGGCTTCGGCTACGATGGCGGCTCAAGTGTCATCTGACCCAACTTCGATACAAGCTATTTTGTCCGCTTTGCTCGAAAACACAGATTTGGATTATTGGAATTATTCAATCCAGATTGGGGCAATAGATAACTTCGAGTCAGACAACCTAAGAGAATGCCTGATGTACGCTCTCTCAGAATCCGGGCATATTGTGGAGGAAGAGAACTGGCTCAACGATGAGGATTTAAAAGCCGAGGAATCTGAAGCTTTTCAAACCGTTCAACGCATTGAAGCTAAGGAAATATATGAAGCGGAGGACATCCCGTTTGAGCAGGCTCAAGTCCTCAAGCGCAAGGATGGCAAGAAGGATGTTAAGCGGAAAGTACAAAAGGCTTTCTTCCTTCACCGTCTCCCAGGTATAAAGGAGTCGGAAGTCTGGAATAAGCCAATAGAACAGGCAATAAATGGATTGCCTTTGTACCCCCCTGAGCCAACACGGAACAGCATCAACGGAGGACAGTATTTACTACTCCTTAACAAGATCAAACGAGATTGGCTAACTTCTCTTGAACGGTTGTATCTGCTACAGAACTATGAGATAGCCAAAAAGCGGCATGAGCAGCGATGGTTTTCTCTGGCTTCTAAATCCGAACTGGTCAAGATGGAGGCGAAAAGGCGATCGCGTGAGTTCCCGACCATCTGGGCTTTGAAGGAATTGGGAATTGAGCGATTCTTGGAAGGAGAATATTGCGTGGATAGTCCAGAGCTTATCGACCTGGAGGAAACGGGCAAGCGACCTGATATAATTTTAGCGCTGGGAATAGCTCCCGGTAAGCCATTGAAAGGAAATGCTCAACGTATCCGGTATTTAGGGAAATTATTAAGCTTAATCGGGATAAGGCTTGACAACCCGATAAAAAGAGGAACAACGAACCGTAAGAACTATTACAAAGTAATAACAAACCTTGCCGAAGCACGAACGACCGAGCGAATACTGGAGAAAGGGGGAACAATCCCACTTGATTACTGGGCAATTGACCAAGCCAATCCATTGAGGATTGCTGCCATAGGCGCGATCTCAAGGAAAATGACTGAGTGGATGCACAATAACTCTTCGGAGTTGGAGTGGAACCCACAACAGCCAGAAATAGCTCAAGTAACGGCGGTTGACGCTTCGGACTTCGGACGTTCGGCGAGCGCGGCAACTGAGCCTGTCGAAGTTCAGTCGAACGCTTGCGAGAGCGTCAACACCGAGCGGAATCGAGATGTTGAGCCGACGGCAACCACAGTTATTCGAGCATCTGAGGAAGAATTGAAAGCCTGGGATCTTAAATGCCGTGAGTTTAACAGCAAGGACACGGTAGACCAATGTGCCGAGGTCGTTAAAGGTTTGCTGCCCTACGCCGAATCCTGGAATGACATCACAGAGGTCGTGGATGCTTTCCTTTCATCCGCTTCAGAGAAAGCCGAACTTAAACGACGACTTAACGAGTGGGACGGCGATTTCGTCAGGGAAACTTACCGACGAGTCAACCGCTTGGCTGAAACTGAATGGGAACCCACGCCACCCACGCCAGAACCTCAAATCTTGTCACTCGTTGACGATTCTTTGGATGATGCACTAGAGGAGCCGCTCTCTAAGACACAAGTGCTGATCAACGCCTTGTCCAAGGTAAAATCTGTCAAGCAATTCTGGCAGACAATCAGGGGGTACGATTCGGAGGTGATAGAGGATGCGATCATCATGCAGGATACGACGATAGCTAGACAGACCATGACGGCTTGGTTTTCGGGCGACGATTCCAATCCTCTGATGCCTGATCGATGGCAAGTGGGATACCCCGTCTATCTCCCAGATGAAACCCGAGGGATTATTCATCAGATCAAAGATGGCATCGCCCTGGTGAAGAAATCCGTGGGGCGGTGGCTTCCTGGTGAATGGCTGCTTTTCCCAGTCAGTCAATTAACTTAGGATACAAGCGCCAACCTACACAGTATCAGCCTCCTGTCGCTAGGGTCGGTAGAGGGTGTCATACAGATCCTCTGTCGTGTCGCCCCTTCAGGTTTGAGTCTATCCGAACAAATCAGACAGTTTGGAGGCTCTTTTTCACGCGATAGCCGCCAAAACATTCTAGAGTAGCCCGGACATTCCACACACTCCTAGAGCGCCGGTCCAGTAATCACGATGGGGGTAAAGCATGAGAAAATAGGTTGACACAACAGTTGTGAGTGGTCGGATGGTGTGAAGTTTTACAAAGTATGTTTCATTTAAGTCGAACTTCAAAAACTGAATACATC
>NZ_JAVJQN010000002.1:0-4187 GCF_040218245.1 Coleofasciculus sp. E1-EBD-02
GCTGAAAATTCGATTTGGAGAATTGGATGAGCAACTTACCGCGCGGGTCACTTCTTTATTAGCATTACCCCCCCAACAGTTAAGCCAATACCTGTTGCAATTATCTCAGGTATCCCGTGAGCAACTCTTAGCTCGATTTCCTATAGCCAGTCCTTAGATCGGCGTCAATGACGAACCGTGTGATCGCAGGTTGTTCCTATTCCCGTCAATTTTATCGGGCGCACGTCAATAGCCCCTACGGATGGACAACAAACAGTGCGATCGCCTGTTCTATTCCGGTCAATTCCATAGTGCGATCGCTCTCTTATTCCCAGCAAGCGCCAATCTTGTTCCCTCCCAGTACATTGCCAATTTGTTTAATATAAACTTCGTTATACTGGCGGTGATCGGTCTGATTCTTTAGAAACTGTATAACTTAATAATCATTTATACAAATAACCATGCCAGACGTACAGCTTCTTTCTCCCAAACAACTTACTCTCTCTATCCAACTCGACTTGCAAAAAATCCAACCTTACTGTGGTACACCCATAGCGGCTGTCTACGCAGATAGTCTGTTGCGAACCTTGAGGACTATTCGCGATCAGTTTCCCTTTGAACCGTTAACCGAAATCCTGATGGCTTTTTACGACGCGATCGCCTTTGAGAATCGCTGGATTAACTATCAGGCTAATCAGTATCAAGGGGTTCGCGATCTGCTCACCACTTTAGTTGATTCCCCCCTAAGTAATGAAGAAGTCGAACAAGCCATTTTAAAACTGGAAGATTTGGGCTTCGACACCCTGCCCTTTGGGATAGAATTTAACTCGGGTATTGAGCTAGGTAGCGATGAGGACTAAATAATATGCAAGCCAAGGATAGTCCTCAACATTTTCTTGATACCTCCGTTGTTCGTTCCCTGCTCTTAGGGACTCAAACTTATCAGCAGTATTTAAACTCCAACCTTGCCGAACGTCCCCTCTACATCTCCAACTACATCCAAATGGAGATGAAACGCAGCTATTTGATGAATATTATCTCATTCTACTTTGTTCTGCGCTTAGAAACGATTCAAACAATTGGCGACGCCATAACCTTTTGGAGTAATCGATTTAAGACCAGCCAACTTAAAGCTATCCTCCAGCTCGTTCCCCAACTATTCAGTACGCACCAACTCGACTTTAACCGTTCTCAAGATAAAGAAAAAGCCCTACAAATATTAGGACTCTATATCAAACGCTTTGAACTACTGCTGAGGAAAAAATATGCCAACATCGGACAGGATGCCACAGTTTGCACCCGTGCTGTTGTCCCACTCAAGGTTGAATTAAACAACCTGGCAGAAGGATTAAAGCAGTTTGCCGATGAGTTTGGCGATGTAGAAACCTGTCGAAGTCAATGTAAAATTGACGAATTTTTGTTAGATCGCTATCGTCAAGAGGTTGAATCCTATATTGAACAGGCATCCCAATTACCCAAAAATAATGAAACCCGGGGATTTATTAGAATTGTGGATAATTTAAGAGAAATCCTAGAACAAGGTGCAAAAGCCACCTCCTGCAAGCGGTGTGAAAAAATTGGAGACGCGGTTATTGCCTTAAATGCACCTCGCCAGATGCAGCTAGAACACACTGATAATTCCTTTGACTACTTATGTCCACCTATCCAGCAACCTCACCACAAGCACCCTTCCGAAAATCAGGTACTTACCGATAGTTCTGGCTAAACAACAGGAATAACTTAGAAGATGGTGCGATCGCAGCCTGATTCCCAGCAAGCGCCAATTTTGTTCCCTCCCCTTGAAGGGGAGGGTTAGGGAGAGGTCAGATCAAGACCAATCCTAAGATTTGCTAAACTATGAATTAACCATGACTTAGGGATGGACAATGGCTCCTGCTACTGATATTCACCAAAAAGCGATCGCGCTGATTGGACAGCTACCTCAGGACAAATTGATAGCAGTTGTGCAGCTATTGGAATTTTTAGCGCAGCCGCCTCAGTCGAGTACAGTTAGTCCCCAGGAAACCCAATTGCTTGAGGTGATAGAGAACCATATCTCTGAAGAGGAACAGGTACATCTAAACACATTACGCGATCGCTGTGAATGGGGTGAACTGAGCGAAGCGGAATATCAGGAACTAATAGGTTACGAAGATTTGTTAGAGGAGAAGCGAGTAAAACGATTAGAAGCCCTGATCCAACTAGCGCAGATTAGGAATATTGATTTAATCCGCTTAAACCAACAAATTCAGTTGAGATCCCAACCTTCCCATGCCGTCTGACTATGAACGAATCCCCACAGCACTGAGACAGGAAATCGCTCAACGGGCGAAGCATCGATGCGAATACTGCCGTTGCCCAGATGAATTCTCTCCTGACAGCTTTACCGTTGATCATATTAAGCCTCGACAACTAGGCGGAGCAACCACTACTGAAAATCTAGCCTGGGCGTGTTTCGGCTGTAATGGTCGTAAATACACCCGGACTGTTTATGCTGACCCAAAGACGGGACAAGAGATTGCCCTATTCAATCCTCGTCAGCAGAATTGGACAGAGCATTTTGATTGGAGTGAAGATTTAACTCAACTACTCGGTCTAACCCCCTGCGGTCGTGCAACCATCGCAGCACTTGCACTCAACCGTCCGGGAGTCGTAAATCTTCGACGCCTACTTATCTTAGCCGGACTGCATCCACCGAATCAGTGAACAGAAAGAATCCAAACGCTTACTATTTGAATGGATTGTAATTATTCATTGATGAGGTGCATCTCGCCCCTACCAGGATCGCCTGTTACCTTCCGGTCAATTCAATGGTGCGATCGCTCCCTGATTCCCAGCAAGCGCCAATCTTGTTCCCTCCCCTTCGAGGGGAGGGTTAGGGAGGGGTCGCGTCACGGTATTGCTTTATTGATTAAGTTTTGGGCGACCCGATAGTTTGTAGGGGCGGGTTTTACCGATAACCTGTAAGCCAAAACGGGTAACTTATGTAAACCCGCCCTGTTTCTAGCGTTGTTCATTAATGCAGGCATCTCGCCCCGACAAGGTGCGATCGCGAAATTTCTCCAACTCCGGTAAGATAGACAGCTACACTCGTAGACTATCCCCATGCCCCAATGACTCGATTTCCCCATGACCAATTTGCCAAGGACTATCTTGAGCAACTCTTATCCCCTATCGGAAACGTTCAAACCAGTCGCAACATTGCTGGGGAAGTGCGCGAGGTTGACGTTTTATTTATCCCCACCTCTATCTCAAATGACTACCTCCTCTCACTGGGACTTTTAGGGCGCTTCGCCACAACCTCCGCCGTCTTTGAACCCTTTCGCAACGCCGTTACCCCCAGTCAAATTCGCAGTTGTCTTTCTAAACTGTTTGACCTATATGCTGAATTAGAACGACGCGCCAGACGGGACTCTACTTCCCTGAACCCTAGTGAACTCCCCCGACTATGGATACTTACCCCCACCGCCTCAACCCCCTTACTCGATAGCTTTGGTGCCTTGGGTGACGAACAAAACTGGTTCAATGGACTCTATTTTCTCCATGAGGCGTTCAGAACAGCCATCGTCGTCATCCACCAACTCCCTCGTACCCCCCAAACCCTCTGGTTGAGACTTCTCGGAAAAGGCACAGTCCAACAACAAGCCATCGAGGAGATCACCGCATTACCCGAAGACAGCCAACGACGGCAGTTTACGCTAGAGTTATTGTATGACTTGCAAGCCAACTTACAAGCCAACCAAGACCAAAAATTAGACACAGAGGAGAGGGAGTTAATTATGGCGTTAGCACCCCTATATCGGCAACAACTGGATGCCGCGCTGCAACGAGGCATGGAACAAGGATTGCAACAAGGCATACAACAAGGTATACAACAAGGTATACAACAAGGACAACGACTGATTATCGAAAACCTCCTCCAGACTCGTCTGGGACAATTGACCCCCACCGTGACGGCTTTAATCACTCCCTTATCGGCATTACCCCCTCAGCAATTAACTCCGTTTCTCCTGCAATTATCTCAACTTGAAAACAGTGAATCAGGCATTCAACAAGCACAGCATTTCATTGTCGAAAATTTGCTGAAAATTCGATTTGGAGAATTGGATGAGCAACTTACCGCGCGGGTCACTTCTTTATTAGCATTACCCCCCCAACAGTTAAGCCAATACCTGTTGCAATTATCTCAGGTATCCCGTGAGCAACTC
>NZ_JAVJQN010000082.1:0-15934 GCF_040218245.1 Coleofasciculus sp. E1-EBD-02
AGCTAGTGGTGTACTATTAAATGTTAATTTTAGAGAGATTGAATCCCGTAAAATTAACTTGGGGGAGTTGTGTATCCCAACGCTGAATTAAAACTACAGCGTGGGTCTTACAACTCCCCCAAACCCCCTACTAAGATAAAAGGTCTGATGTCAATTAAACTATGGTCGGATTGATGATGGATAGCATTACCGTAGGTTGGGTTGAGCGAAGTCGAAACCCAACCTACTGGACTGACACAGCTAAAATGGTGGCATAGATTTTACGATTAAATCGGGCGCACGTCGGTGTGCCCCTACAATTCTATTCCACCAAATAAGGTGGGTCATGCCACTACATTAACGCCCACCAGTATGACGCTGGCTAGCACCGGGTTGGGGCGTTCCCATCCCTGGTTGAGACACAGACTCATCAATTTCTTCCAACGTCAGGTTTACCGACACTCGGACGGGTGTCCCATCGGGCAGAAACATGGTCAAGTTATAATCAACTTTTGTAACAAAACAGCGAATATACTCCTGAGATCCCCAGGTAAACACATAAGTGGGAGGACGTTTTTCCTTTCCTTCCCCCGACTCAGCAAAATTTACCGCTTTCTCAAACTGTTTCAGATGGCGGAGGACGTTCTCACCTGTCTCATAGGTATCAAAAATAATATCGTTAATCGAGAGGGTAACAGGTTCAGGATAAGCAAAGTTGACCTTGGGTAATCCTCGACCCGTTCGCGCTCCACTACTTTTTGTTAAGTTAATTTGCTGGCTAAACGCCAACTGGTTGGGGTTGAACATGAAATCAATTGTTCCCCCACCATCTGTAGAAATCAGTTGAGCTTTTACAAGTTGTGACATGATCGATCATCTCTGACTCAGTTTTTCCGGGGATTGTCAATGACGCTGAGTTTTCCCGAAAGACTCTTACTGACTACTCTACCAGAGGGTTGAGAAAAGGGCTTACCCACCTGTAAGGTAAGTCCCTCTTAAGTAGTCGGACAAAAGAAAACGGCACGCTCCGAAGTCAGTTTGGTAAACCGCTCTCAAACCCTTACTGTTCCCTGTTACATACCGAGCATGTTGCCGAGCGTGTTACCGAGCGTGTTGCCGAGCGAAGTCGAGGCAAGCCGAGGTAAGTCGAAATAAGCGTTCGACGGCTCGACTGATCGCGACTCGACTGAGCGATCGCCAAACGTCTCGCCGAAGTCTGAGCGCTCACGCCGAAGTCCGAGGTGTTCCCTAATCTCATCCGTTAATTTTAATTGTGTCCACCTACTTATTCCAGGGTTCAATTAACCTGGTGCGTGATTGGTTTCAGTCTTGTTAAAGATGTTCCACCGGAATATCCCTACGATTACGATGCTGTAGCATCTAATAATTTCACGTAAGCAATGGGGAGAACAAGGGGCCAAAATAACGTCGCGATGCCCACAGTGAGGAAAGATAAGACGTTTTGCTGAGGTGATAATCCTGCTCCTTTTTTGAGAAAGCGTAACCAAGTGGCTAATAAATAAAGCCCAGTCAACATGTAAACACTAATAAGCAAAAGTGTCATCTTTAAACTCCAGGTATAAATAAACACAATTCGTCAAAGTCTCAGGTATTATATCAGATGTCTATTCAATTTGCTAATTATTACTTGATTGTCTAGTCTATCTGGATGATTTGTGAAATAGCTACCGGACTGGGCAAGGTTTTTCACCTCATCTGTTTTCACAAATCATTTGAAATAGTTATAAATACCTCAACATAAATTCTGTTCGTTGTATTGAGAAATGTTAACAGGTCTCAACTCCTGATTGTTTCCCCTTCCTTGCCAATCTCAACCTTTAATTTTGTCCAACTACCTATCGAGCTATTCTAGGTTACAAAACTGGAATCCGGTAATGTTGAGTTTAATTAGATGCACCCTTTATGAAACAATCTGCCTAATGTTTTTAACTTGGTTCAGCAGAACATCTCTACGATTGTGATACGGTTGCCTTCAATAACCTTACGTAAGCAATGGGGAGAACAAGGGGCCAAAATACTGTGGCGACACCAATGGTGAGTAACGATAAAACTTTTTGCTGATCTGACATTCCTCTTCCTTGTTTAAAAAAGCGTAACCAAGCGACTAATAAATAAAGCGAAACAAGCGTGTACAGACTGATGATCCAAAGGTTCATAGCAAGACCAAAGACGTAGATGAAAACAGGTGGATCAGATTTTAGATTCTGAGAGATATCTGATCTGATGTGTTTTGACTATTCAAATTATTCTTCATTGTCCAAATGTAATCTGTGTTACTTGTCCTTAAGTCCGGTGATATTCAGATGATCAACTTGTGAGAGATCTGAGAGTAAAGTGTGACATTATTTTTTGATTAATATGATGAAGATCACAGTCATCTCTGGGTAACTGGTTTAGCAACAATTTACTACATCCCGCTAGGCTAACGCGACACCATACAAAATAAAGTCTAATGTTACTGATTTTAAGGTGAATGCCACTGACTGGTATACTGGTGGGCAATGCCTACCCTACGGTATAGCAAAGGTTTTGGCGATTCCCTAATGCTTATTTCAGTACTATTAATTTTAAGGTGAATGTCAAAGTACTTACGAACCTAGCTTTAGTTTGAATTTATTGCTTTGAGTTAAAATGTTAAACTCTAAGGGTGATCGCTCTCCCTATTCCCCACGATGGTGATCTGTTTTAGAGTTTAGATTGTAGCCGCTTGGCGGATGGGGAAAGGATAGGTTTTGTGGGAATGGTATTGGTGCTATCTCGATTGCCCCCATAAATCCGCCCCAAGTAAGCGCTTGATGACTTTATTTCACAGCGTATAATCATTCATCCTGGATAATTTAAACGTCAGAAAGTCCGATGAACAAAACCTGGAATCTTTCTCCGTTAGGACGATATTTTTTCAATGTCTTAGCCCTGACGCTAATTTATATCGCTACTGCCCAAATTTTTAGCCGTCAGACGATTATCCCCTTGATCTGGATTCCCCCTGGAATTAGTCAAGCCGCCCTCTTGTTACTGGGGCGCAATCTGTGGCTGGGTGTGGCTTTGGGAGAGTTATCTAGGGCGATATTGATGGGAATTCCGGGAACGGTTGCGATCGCATCCTGTTTAGGCTGTACGCTACAAGCTTGGTGGGGTGTAACATTGGTTCAATCCTGGGAGATGCATCCAGGGTTAAATCGTCGCCGGGATGTGGTCAAATTCCTGGTGGGTATGGTTCTATTATCATCCCTGGTGAGTCCGACTCTTCGTCTGTTGGGTGAAGTTTTGGCGGGGGAATGGGGTGCAGGGGATTGGCTGCGATGGTGGTTGAGTCATGCGATGGGACTTTTAATTGTTACGCCTGTACTGCTGACTCAGGGTTATTCGATGATGCAGTCGGGGGATGAGGGGAATGAGGGAGATGGGGAAGATGGGGGAAATGGGGATGATAGGGAAGTTATGCAGTTCATTCAAAACTTGGGTAAGGGCGGGTTTAGGCACATCTGGGTTAAGTCAGAAACAAGGGTAGTGAAACCCGCCCCTACGACATCAACAATCATCTGGCAAGTTGGAGTCTGGCTGATTGGATTGGGAATCGTGAGTGGGTTGGTGTTTGGTGTTTTCTCGATTCCAGCTAGTTCCTCAGTTATTGTAACAGGTGATAGCCTAACGGCTTCTAATCCGATCGGAGTCCAGTTTCATCACCAACTTGCTACTCAGTTAAGCGAGTTGTTATATCAGCCTTTTGTTCAACTTGACTTAAAGTATTTGCTATTTCCGTTTATTTTAGGGTCAGCCCTACAATGGGGTCAACGGATCACAACATTGGGGATTGGTGTAGTCGCGAGTATTGCTTTTTGGCAACAGGCTGAGAGGTTTGAGTCATTTAATCGGGTTATCGTTTCCCAAGATGTGTTTATTGCCATCTTCGCCATAACCGCCCTGATTGTCGCTGCTATTGTCAGCGATCGCGCCACGGCTTATCAAGAATTATGCGATCGCGACACCCAGTCTCGTGATATCGTTGCCCATCTCGATCAACAGTTTCAGGAACGAACCGCCGCCCTAAAAGCCGCTAATCGCCAACTCTTAGCCGAAGTGGTGGAACAGAAGCAGATGGAGAAGGCGCTGCGGAAAAATGATCAACGTCTCGCCCTGTTGGTGCAACAAACTCCCTTAGCGGTGATTGAATGGAATACAGAAGGGCATATTGTTGATTGGAATCCGGCGGCGGAAAGCATTTTTGGCTATCGTCGAGACGAAGCTTTAGGTCATCCGTCTACCCTAATTGTACCCCCTGCTGCCCAAGCTAAAATTAAACAAATTAAAGCTAAACTTTGGTATGACAAACA
This sequence comes from Coleofasciculus sp. E1-EBD-02, assembly GCF_040218245.1. Classification (NCBI taxonomy): domain Bacteria; kingdom Bacillati; phylum Cyanobacteriota; class Cyanophyceae; order Coleofasciculales; family Coleofasciculaceae; genus Coleofasciculus; species Coleofasciculus sp. E1-EBD-02. The sequence goes on from NZ_JAVJQN010000082.1 coordinate 4,335, forward strand.
AGTTGCTCGTTCCTGTAATCAGAATATCACCAAAGATGGCAGAACCATTATTTGTGAATGGTATAATACACCGCTAATTGATAGCCAGGGGAATCTTGTTGGGATTGCGTCCATGGCATTGGATATTACTCAACGTCAGGAAACACAAACGGCTTTGCGGGAGAGTGAGGAACGGTTTGCTTTAGCGATTCAAGCCAATGATAGCGGATTATTTGACATTAACTTCAAAACCAAGACCTACTATTATTCCCCCCAATTCCTGCAACTGATTGGTTATCCCGAAAACCGTGATACTCCCAGCTTTGATGAGTTGATGGCGCGGGTTCATCCAGAAGATCAGTCGATGGTGAAAATTAGCATCGATCAACTTTTCATTAGTGAACTATCGCAGTGGAAATTAGAGTTTCGCATGGTTCACTCTAATGGTTCAACCCCTTGGTTTTTATCGCGCGGATTGGTTCTGCGGGATGAAAATGGTAAGGTGACACGCATTGTCGGGACCCATACGGATATTAGCGATCGCAAACAAGCAGAAGCCGCGTTACTGGAGAGAGAGGAACAATTCCGTCAACTGGCGGAAAATATTCGGGAAGTGTTCTTTTTAACCACACCCGATTTAAGCCGCATGTTTTATCTGAGTCCCGCTTATGAGGAAGTTTGGGGACGATCCCGCGAAAGTCTGTACGACCAGCCGATGACCTGGTTAGATAATATTCATCCCTACGATCGCGATCGCGTGGCGGAGGCGTTAGGGAAACAACTGCAAGGTGAACAAGACTTTGAACAAGAATACCGCATTTTACGTCCCGACGGGAGTGAATGCTGGGTTTGGGTGCGGACGTTTCGCGTGTTTAACGACAAGGGTAAAATGACCCGTATCGCTGGGATTGCTGAAGATATCACCGAACGCAAGCATTCCGAAGCTGAACTGCGCCGTCAAACCCTACAACGGCAACTTTTTGCCGAAATTACGCTGAAGATTCGCCAATCCTTACAACTGGATGCCATCCTGCAAACGACAGTAACGGAAGTGCGCCGAATTTTGCAAGTGGATCGGGTGGTGATCTACCAACTCAATGATGATGGAACCGGGGTGATTATGACGGAAGCTGTAGTTCCTGGCTGGACACCAATTCAAGGACAGGAGATTTATGATCCCTGTTTTCGGGAAGGCTACCTGGATCAATACCGCCAAGGACGCATTCGCGCGATCGAGGATCTCTACCAAGCTGACTTAGAACCCTGCCATATCGAACTTTTACAACCCTTTGGCGTAAGAGCGAATTTAGTCGTTCCCATTCTACAACGAGAGAACCTCTGGGGTCTATTAATTGCCCATCAATGTAGTGGTCCGCGACAGTGGGAAATGTTTGAAATTGAACTATTGAGTCAACTCGCGGATCAGGTAGGAATTGCCCTCGCCCAGAGTCAACTGTTAGAAGAACAAACCCGAATTAGTCAACAATTAGCCGAAAAGAATTTACACCTGGAACAAGCCCGCCAAGAAGCCGAAACTGCCAATCATGCTAAAAGTGAATTCTTGGCGAATATGAGTCATGAACTCCGCACGCCCCTCAACGGTATTTTAGGCTATGTCCAAGTTCTCAAACGCGAACCTCATCCCACCGCCAAGCAACAGCAGGGACTGAGTATTATTCAACAGTGTGGGGAACACCTGTTAACCCTACTCAACGATATTTTAGACTTGTCTAAAATTGAAGCCCGGAAAATGGAGTTATGTTTAAGCGAATTTCAGTTCCCTCATTTTCTGGAAGGCATTATCGAAATGGTTCGTATCCGGGCGGACGAAAAAGCCATTGCGTTTCACTATCAACCTCTCTCTCCTTTACCTAAAATTGTCCGGGGTGATGAAAAACGATTGCGACAAGTGCTAATTAATTTGTTAGGAAATGCGATTAAATTTACGGATCAGGGGAGTATCACATTTAAAGTGGGCTATACTTCAGCCCAAGAACCAGCGACAGAAGCATCTAGCACCATGCGCTTTCAAATTGAAGATACCGGAATTGGCATTGCGGCTGAACAATTAAACGATATATTTTTACCCTTCCATCAAATTGGCGATCGAAATCGCCAGGTGGAAGGAACGGGATTAGGATTAGCGATTAGTCAGCGATTAGTTCAACTCCTTGGCGGCGAACTGCATGTCGAAAGTCATGTTGGTCAAGGGAGTACCTTTTATGTTGATTTAGAGTTACCCGCCGTCTCTCCGGATCAAGCAACGGATGTGGTGGAAGATCGAATTATTATTGGGTTTTGCGGTTATCCGCGTAAAATTTTGATTGCTGATGATCAATGGCAAAATCGTTCAATTTTAGTCAACTTGTTGTTACCCTTAGGATTTGAGGTACTCGAAGCGATCAATGGTGAAGACTGTCTCCAGCAAGCGCAACAAGAACACCCTGACGCAATTTTAATGGATTTGATCATGCCAAAACTCGATGGATTAGAAGCGACTCAACGGATACGAGAAATTCCATTGTTACGGGATACCGTTGTGTTGGCGATTTCAGCTAGCGTTTTTGGAGAAAAACAACAGCAATCTCTCGCCGCAGGTTGTGATGATTTTATTGGACAACCTATACAAGCTAAAACTCTCTTTGCTACTCTGCAAAAGCATCTCGATTTAGAGTGGATTTATGAATCCGACGATGCACCCAGTAGTGCTTACCCTTCAGAAAGATTACCTGATCAAAATGCCGAGGTTTCGATTACTGCATCAAAGATTGTTGCACCGCCCCAAAAGGAAATGAATGTTCTTTATGAATTAGCGATGATGGGTGATATTAAAGGGATTAGTGAGCAAGCCGATAAACTTGAACAACTTGATTCGCGATGGGTTCTATTTGCCAAGAAACTGCGCCGTTTAGCCAATGGTTTTCAGGAAAAACAAATTCTAGAATTTGTGAAAAAATACATGAACGAGAGAGAGGATTAAAATTGTTTAGTTTGGTTTGTAGGGGCGGGTTTTACTACTATCGTGTTTTCCTTCACCCAAATGTAACTAAACCCGCCCAAATCGAGTGCATAACGAATGACAAATGACGTAGCTTGCTTCTCGCGACAGCGAGTATGACGAATGACAAATGACTAATGACGAATGACTAATGACGAATGACAAATGACTAATGACGATTAACAAATTACGAATAAAAAATGACGAATGACAAAGAAACAATTCTCATTGTTGATGATAATCTCACCAACTCAGAAGTGCTGTTAGATTTTGTGAGTGAGGCAGGGTTTCAGGTTATTGTGGCAAGGGATGGTGACAGTGCAATCAAAAAAGCTGAAGTTGAGCATCCCGATATCATTTTGCTGGATGTGATTATGCCAGGAATTGATGGCTTTGAAACCTGTCGGCGTCTGAAAGCTAATCCGGCTACCCACGATATCCCAGTAATTTTTCTTACCGCCCTGTCTCAAACGGCGGTTATCATCAAAGGATTTGAATTAGGCGCGGTTGATTATATTATTAAGCCCACCCAACAGGAAATCGTGTTGGCGCGAGTGAATACTCATCTGACGATTCAAAAGCTACGCCAAAATCTGCAAGTCCAAAATCAGCAACTCCAACAGGAGATTCAGCAGCGTCAGGAGGCTGAGGCAAAACTGCAAAAAGCGAATGCTCAACTGAAACGTTTAGCCACGTTAGATAGTTTAACTCAGGTGGCGAATCGGCATCGATTTGATGAATATTTTAACCAAGTGTGGCGGATTTCGCGACGAGAACAATGGGTGTTGTCGTTGCTTTTATGTGATGTGGATTATTTTAAACTTTACAATGATACTAAGGGGCATCAAGCTGGGGATGAATGTTTGTATAAGGTGGCGCAAGCGATGAAACAGGTGGTAAAGCGTCCCGCTGATTTAGTCGCCCGTTATGGAGGAGAAGAATTTGCGGTGATTCTACCGAATACCCCAGCCCAAGGCGCGTTACAAGTGGGCAAATTTATTCAGTCGAAGCTGACTCAGTTAGGTTTGACGCATCCGCGATCGCCGATAAAAAATTCTGTCACCTTAAGTGTGGGGGTATCTAGCACGGTTCCTTGTCATCAAACCTCTCCGGAAGCGCTAATAGCGGCGGCGGATCAAGCATTGTATCAGGCAAAAGAAACGGGACGCGATCGCGCAGTTTTTCTACCACTGGACGATCCTCACTCTCAGAGTGTATGCTCTATACCTTCACCCTCTCGCTCCTCACCTCCGTGATTGGCTGGAGAAGCAGAGGGAGCAGAGGGAGCTGGGGGAGCTGGGGAAGCTGGGGAAGCTGGGGAAGCAGAGGAGATTTGCAACAATACCGGTATCTCTACTCTGGCTTGATTTTGAAGTTGGTGTATCTTCCATCTCAGGCTTATCATCTATTGTTTACCGTTCATGGCAATTTCATCAGGTAATGAACCCTGAACGATGAACTATGAACTATGAACCAAACTACGTCAGCCCCGATGAATGATGAACATTCTAATCAAGGCGTCATCGTTATTGTCGATGATACTCCTCATAATCTCGGTGTCCTCTTTGATTTTTTAACCGATTCTGGCTTCAAAGTTTTGGTGGCGCAGGATGGGCAAAGCGCTCTGCAAAAAGTCGAGTATGCCAAACCCGATCTCATCTTACTGGATGTGATGATGCCAGGGATTGATGGCTTTGAAACCTGTCGTCGCCTGAAAGCGAATCCAGCCACACGGGATATCCCGGTGCTGTTTCTCAGTGCGCTGTCTGATGCGGTGGATAAAGTCAAAGGATTGAATCTGGGAGCCGTAGATTTCATCACTAAACCCGTACAGCAGGAAGAAGTTAAAGCCAGAGTGACAACCCATCTGGCGCTCCGGAACCTGCAAAAGCGGCTAGAGGAGCAAAATCTGCAACTCCAAGCCGAAATTCAAGAACGACAACGAGCAGAAGCTTCCCTGCGTCAAGCGGAAGAGAAATATCGCAGTATCTTTGAACGAGCTACCGAGGGCATTTTCCAAGCCACGCCTGAGGGACGCTATATCACCGCGAATCCAGCCCTAGCTAAAATTTTAGGCTATACCTCCCCCGAAGACCTCATGGAACAGGTGAGGAATATTGGCGAACAACTGTATGTTGAACCCACACGCCAGGAAGAGTTAGCCGCTTTAATACAGCGCTACAACACCTTATCCGACTTTCAGTCTCAGGTTTATCGGAAAGATGGCAGCATTATTTGGATTGTGGAAAATATCGATACGGTTAAAGATGAAGCGGGTAAACTCCTCTACTACGAAGGAACGGTATCGGATATTACCGAACAAAAACAAGCTGAAGTTGCCCTGACTCGCGCCCGTAAACGCGCCGAACTCTTACTGTTAAATATCTTACCTCAACCTGTAGCAGAGATGTTGAAGCGGGGTCAACGCACGATCGCGGAGAGTTTTAAAGGGGTAACGATTATGTTTGCCGATCTGGTTAATTTTACCAAGTTTTCTACCCAAACCTCACCGACTCAACTGGTTGAACTGCTGAATCAGATTTTCTCCAAATTTGACCGACTCGTCGAGGAACATGGCGTAGAAAAAATTAAAACCATTGGCGATGCGTATATGGTAGCGGCGGGACTCCCTCGGCGGCGTCTGGATCATGCTCAGGCGATCGCGCAGATGGCGTTAGAGATGCAGCGAGCCATTGATGAATTTAATCACGAAACCGGAGAGAATTTTCGCCTCAGGATTGGAATCAATAGTGGTCCTGTCGTCGCGGGTGTGATTGGCATTAAAAAGTTTAGCTACGATTTGTGGGGTGACACGGTGAATACGGCTAGCCGCATGGAGTCTCATGGCTTACCAGGTCGCATTCAGGTAACACAGGCGACCTATGAATTGCTCAAAGAGGAATACGAGTTTGAGGAACGCGGTGTGATTCAGATTAAAGGTAAGGGAGAAATGACAACCTATTGGCTGCGGGGTAAAAAAATTCAGTAGACCGAAACATTTTCGGTTAAGTTCGCTCCGGGAGCGGAGAAGCCGTGATCTGAACTTCTATATTTAGTGTTGAAATGATTAATATCAAAACTGAAAACACTAGATATAGGATACGCCTAACTTAAATCTTAGACTGAACCCGCAAGCTGGGCGAAAAAAATTCGGCGTTGGAGAATGACAAATCCGCGATCGCGCTGATGTTTAGCTTTGATAAGTGATCATGAAAATATGACCCAGCCTCATCAACCTGTGTTACTATCTGGAATAATATTCACTTTATTTCGATCTCCTAATGAGCAAGGTTCTGGTGTTAAACGCCTCCTACGAACCGCTCAATGTCACCAATTGGCGGCGAGCGGTTGTTTTGATGCTCAAAGGCAAAGCGGAACAGATTGAACACAACGGCAAATATGTCTATCCAGAGTTACCGCTTCCCACAGTTATTCGCTTGCGCCATTACGTTCGGGTTCCTTACAAAGAAATTCCCTTAACCCGCCGCAATATCCTCTATCGTGATAGTCATTCTTGTCAATACTGCGGATACACGGGTGATGATTTAACCCTCGATCATGTGATTCCGCGTTCTCGACACGGGGGAGATTCTTGGGAAAACATTGTCACCGCCTGTGTACGGTGTAATGTCAAAAAAGGCAACCGAACCCCTAAGGAAGCCAACATGATATTACGACATCAACCCCGCAGACCCTATAGCAGTTTGCACTTTGAGGTGGCTAAACAGGTTAAAGGCGGAGTCCATCAGGAATGGCGAAAGTATGTGATTGGTGTTTAAGATCCCTGAAAAAATTTAATTTCAGATATTGGGCTATAAGGTATAAGAGTGGGTTCCAATGCCCATTCAATCACCAGCCCCTATTCCAGGGGCGATTGGTGTAAAACTATGATGGCTGAATATCTTGTCCGCGATGGAATCCAACTCACTTAAATCTGTCAATAATAACGCTCTCCCCCCTAAAGCATCACCTTCGGATGGGAGTGCGGTAGCTTCACACCAACAAAAAACTTCCCCAAAAAATCCCAAGAACCGCAGTAACAATACCGGTGAACGTCGGCGGCGTTTTGATGCATCCCAAGCTAAAATAGGAGAACTGCAACAGGTTTTAGATCGTCACAGTTCAGAACGCCAGCTTATTGTCATTCAAGATTTCCCTGATCCTGATGCTCTATCGAGTGCTTGGGCTTACCAGTTAATTGCTCAACAGTACAATATTCAATGTGACATTGTATATGCAGGAACTTTGTCTCATCAGGAAAACATTGCCTTGGTCAAGTTGACCAACTTACCTGCTAAGCGCTGGGGAATTCAGACATTGAAGGATCGGGATTTCTCCGTGTATCAAGGTTGTGTACTGGTTGATAATCAGGGAACCACAACCCAATTAATGCCCTTTGTCAAACAAGCAGGTGTCCCCATTGTCGTCCTGATTGACCATCACAACCCTCAGGATAATCTGGAAGCAGAATTTACCGATTTGCGACCTCAGACAAGGGCGACTGCTACGATCCTCAGCCAATACCTACAAACCGGGTTACTCAAGCTTGATAGTAGCATTAGTACCCATGTTAAGTGTGCTACAGCACTAATGCACGGTCTACGTGCCGATACCGATCGCTTGATGCGGGCGACGGAAGAGGATTTCCTAGCGGCGGCGTATTTGAGTCGTTTCTACGACGTACAGTTACTTAATGCTGTCCTGCAAACCGCGCGATCGCGACGAGTCATGGATGTGATTGAGCGATCGCTGAAAAACCGTATTGTTCAGAATAATTTCTCGATGGCGGGGGTAGGCTATTTACGGTACGATGACCGGGATGCAATTCCCCAAGCCGCTGACTTTTTGGTGACTGAAGAAAATGTCCATACGGCTGTCGTTTACGGAATTGTTCACAACGAAGACGAAGAAGTCGAAGTCGTGATTGGTTCCTTGAGAACCAGTAAAATCACCCTTGATCCCGATGAATTTATTAAGGAAGCCTTTGGTCAAGACAATCAGGGACGATTCTTTGGTGGTGGACGCATGACCGCCGGGGGGTTTGAAATCCCCATTGGCTTCTTAGGTGGCTTTAATGACAATACCGAATACACCAAGCTTAAATGGGAAGTCTTTGATATTCAAATCAAGCAAAAACTCTGGCGCTTAGTTAATCCCAAAGATAATGTGATTCATGCCGATTAAACGAGTGTGGCTTCCTATATTACAGGCTCCACATCCACATTTATTCATGCGATTATGAAAGCATTATCCAATCCAAAGTTAATATGAAGCTAAAGCAGATCAGTCCTTCAGACACCGTGGCTCCTGGCTACGTTGCTGTGGTTGAATTTAGCACTCCCAAAGCTCATATCGTTGAAAAATGCAGGACATAGAAACTCTTCACCGAGAAGCAATGGAATTGGTAGACCAGGCGGTCTTAGCCCGTCAACGGGGCGATGCTAAGGCAATGCGAGAGTTTTATCGAGCCGCCTTTGCCAAAGAACGGGCAGCGGCTGATTTAGTTGCCAATCAACTTGACCTGGAACCCACTCGCTCTGTTTTACACCGCAGCGCCGCCGTTCTTGCCTTAGAGTGTGGTGAACTCCAAGAAGCTGAACGACTGATTGGACGGGCGCTAGCTGGCAATCCACCCGATGATATTGTTACGGCAGCAGCTAAGTGGGCTTGTGATACAGCCTCAGCAATGGTCAATGTCGTTCTCGATAGAATTCCTCCATCATTTAGCCAAGATAATGAACAAATAAATTTATACGAATCTAGGTTTCAGCCGATTGAAGCACAAGAGCAGCATATTTTAGATGAAGATCGCCGTAGTCGAGAAGCTGCTGTTGCTCAAGCTAATAAAATTTGGACACATCTACAGGAAACATACGGAGAGTTTCCTGATTCCGTTGAATTGCTGCACCAGGATCGGTAAAGGTAGCGGTGAAAAAGGTTGTAATTGATAGCAGTGTAGCAATCAAATGGTATGTCCCCCAGCCATACTCCTCACAAGCTATTCAAATTCTTAATGATTATCAAGCCGGAACGATTGCCCTACTTGCACCGGATTTAATCTATGCTGAAGTCGGAAACATCACCTGGAAACTGTATCGGTTTCAAGGGTTATCTGCATCTGATGCACAGACTATTATTGATGCATTCCAATTGGTAAAATTTAATAGAGTTCCAGCCGCTTCACTGTTGAAGGATGCTTATCAATTCGCTGTAACCTATCAACGAAGTGTATACGATAGTTTGTATATCGCTTTGAGTCTTCGACAGCAGTGTCAATTCGTAACGGCTGATCAGAAACTTGTTAACGCTGTCAGCGCCACCCATCCAAATGTTATTTCCATTGGGAATTGGTCTTAAACCTGCCACGATTCAATGCTATTACCGCCAATTATAGTGTTTCCCAGTCTATTGAATTCTGTGGCAAGGGCGCAAACTTTACGCCCCTACAGTTAGGTTTACCACATCAGCTGGGGAACAGGGATAAAATTAAATCTTGATTGTATTCCTGGAGAACCCTACAATTTTAATTTTCAGGAAAAAATAAAAAACGGATGGCAATAAAACTTTACTTGATCCGTCATGGTATCGCTGCCGATCGCGAAGACTATGCCAACGATGAAGATCGTCCCCTGACGAGCAAAGGGCGTAAGAGAACCACCAAAGTCGCCAAGCAACTGCGCGATCGCGGTTTGCAGTTTGACCAAATATTAACCAGCCCCTTAGTCCGAGCGCGAGAAACCGCCGCGATTCTGCAAGACGTAGGTTTAGGTGAGCAACTCGACGAATTTCCCAGCCTTGCGCCTGATGGGGATATCCATACCTGGGTTAACTGGCTACAGGAATGGCGTCAAAATCGAAACGGTACAGGCTGTTTGGCGTTAGTCGGTCATCAACCGGATTTAGGCAATTGGGCAGAATTGTTGGTCTGGGGAGAAGCACAGGAAAAACTCGTCCTCAAGAAAGCGGGCGTGATTGGGTTAAACCTGAAAGAAACAGGAGTTCCCCTGGGACACAGTGAGCTATTTTTGCTAACCTCTCCAAAATGGCTAATCTAAGCGATCCTTAAGATTTTTTGTAACACACACTACTAATTTCCCAGTTTCTGGTAAGTTAGCCTGAGAACACTTAACATGTCTCTACTCCGGAAACGGAAGCGCCCTTCACCGGGCAACTAAACAACCCATATCGTACAGGTTAAAAGCACGAGTCTATGACTGTCTGCGAGTATAAACCAGGTTTAGAAGGCATTCCCGCTGCCCAATCCAGTATCAGCTATGTTGATGGAAAACAGGGAATATTAGAGTATCGCGGTATTCGGATTGAAGAACTTGCTACAAAAAGCACGTTCCTAGAAACCGCCTATCTTCTGATTTGGGGTGAGCTACCAACCAAGGAGGAGCTAGAAGCATTTAAGACGGAAATTATTTACCATCGACGGATTAAATATCGGATTCGGGACATGATGAAATGTTTCCCGGAAACTGGACATCCGATGGATGCATTGCAAGCGTCCGCAGCAGCGCTGGGTCTGTTTTACTCAAAACGCGCTCTGCCAAATCCCAGTTATATCCGGGAAGCGGTTGTGCGCCTGTTGGCGAAAATCCCGACAATGGTAGCTGCATTTAAGCTGATGCGGAAGGGGAATGACCCAGTAAAGCCAAACGATGATTTAGACTATTCGGCTAATTTTCTGTATATGCTCACTGAGCAAGAACCCGATCCCCTAGAGGCTCACGTCTTTGATGTTTGTTTAACCCTCCATGCGGAACATACGATCAATGCGTCTACGTTCTCAGCCATGGTAACGGCTTCGACGCTGACTGACCCCTATGCGGTAATTGCATCCGCCGTTGGTACCCTCGCCGGTCCCTTGCATGGGGGGGCGAATGAAGAAGTGATTTCGATGCTCGAAGAAATTGGTTCGGTGGAAAATGTCCGTCCCTATCTAGAAGATTGCTTACAGCGCAAGGCAAAAATCATGGGATTTGGTCACCGCGTCTATAAGGTTAAAGATCCACGCGCCACGATTCTCCAGCATTTAGCCGAACAATTATTTGAGAAGTTTGGTTCTGATAAATACTACGAAATTGCCCTGGAGTTAGAACAGGCGGTTGAAGAAAAACTGGGACATAAAGGGATTTACGCGAATGTAGATTTCTATTCCGGTTTGGTTTATCGGAAACTTGGTATTCCCACCGACTTGTTTACTCCCATATTCGCGATCGCACGGGTAGCGGGTTGGCTGGCGCACTGGAAGGAACAACTAGGAGAAAATCGGATTTTCCGACCCACCCAGATTTATACTGGTGATCACGACGTCACTTATGTTCCCATCCAGGAACGGACATCACAAATCCCCTTAGTGTAAAACAGGTCGATCGCTTCTCCCAAAAACTACAGTGAAAGGAGGAGCGATCAGTAGTTGCTAGCGATGATTTGGTGGAGACAGTAAACGGAAGAGGATGATATCTTTCACTCCCAGGTGACATCCTCCTACACCAAATCAAAGATTATGGTGTAGGCTTCCTCAAATCACTTTGAAGATTTCCTGGTTACTCCCTTTCGGGGTGGCGCCACTTGCCTAGATTGGTTTTGGTTTTCACCAACCCCCGGTAGATCGGCT
>NZ_JAVJQN010000084.1:0-14812 GCF_040218245.1 Coleofasciculus sp. E1-EBD-02
CGATCGCATCATCTAATCCAGCGAATTCTGCCATCGATATAGAACCACCAGCACAGAGATTAAGGATTTGCGATCGCAGTTTTTCGGGGTAGGGATACGTCGCTCCCGCCAATAACTCCACAGTTAAATCGGATTCGGAACCAGCAATCTCCACGAAAGCCGCATCAATTCCATCAACTGACGTACCACTGATTAATCCAACGACGCGAGTCATAGTTTTTGCTGAGGGAGCGGGGGGAGCGGGGGAAGCAGAGGGAGCGGGGGGAGCAGAGGGAGCAGAGGGAGCTGGGGAAGCAGAGGGAGCGGGGGGAGCTGGGGAAGCAGAGGGAGCGGGGGAAGCAGAGGGAGCGGGGGGAGATGGGGGAGATGGGGAAGCTGGGGAAGCTGGGGAAGTTAACTCAAAACTCTACCTTACCTGTTCCCTGTTCCCTCTTCTGTGAGGAATGATGTAGCTTGCTTCTTTTGGGGCAGCGAGTTCTCCACTGTTCACTTTAATTAATTATGTCCACCTACTGATGCCGTTATAGATTCTACCAAGATCTGGCATTTTCTCGAAAAAAAACCTCAGCCGTGAGGCTGAGGTCTTTAACCAGGGTGCATCTACCGTTTTTTCCTACCGCATGAACTTGATCCGATCAGGAAAAATCCTCAGTTTGGCAAACTAATTTCCATATTGCCTCGCCAACGCTACCGGAGGTAAAAAATTGTAACGGTTCATCGTCGCTCAACTGAGTACGATTGATCAATTCACCTTGGACATTGAAGCGAGCGATCGCCACGGGACGCCAAGCCCGCAGTGGACAAATCATCGCACTGTAAGTCTTTCGCACTAATATTCCTTGTTCATCCGCTTCTGGAAAGACAGACATCTGCCAGAACCAGACCGTATTATGGCGACGTTCGACAAATTCGGGGTTAGAAACTGTTCGGTAATTTCTACCCATATCTAGACAAGCCTTACGGAACGTCCATATAATCGTATCAGTCTTTACTAAAAGGTGATTATATGGACGGTGAAATGACGATTAGCATTGGTGAAGCAGCGAAAGAACTAGGAATATGTTAAAGCCGTTGATAGTTATCACGGCGGTATTCACTTTTACAACAATCGGGATTGGCTCTAATGAAAACTTACGCAACCGATAATTTACCTGTCATTCTGCAAAATTTCATAGCTGATTACAGCAAGGTTTATCGGTCTGCGTTGATCTTCGCTGTTAATCAGCGACTATTGCGATTCAGCGACAAATCGAAGCTGAATACGTTGATTCAACAGACTTTCAAAATTAATAAACGTCAAGCCGGCGCGGTGATTGCGGATGCAGATGGTAAAATTGACTCCGCTTCAAATTGCCGCGCTAACCACGTTAAACACTTAGAAGGCAAGCTGAAATCCGCACTTGTCTGGCTACGCAAGGCGGAAAAGTCACTGAAAGACTCTCGAAAGCATTACTCTGGCAAGTGGCACAACAAGAAACAATCCACCAATCTGAAACTATTTTGCTACCTGGATACGCGCCAAACATCCTGGCAAAGTAAACGATTCACCATCCATCACAAAAAACGGTACATCACCCATCTAGAACGCCAAATTACCACACTCAAAGCCGCTCCGATTCGCGTCACCATCAGCACACAGGCAGAATGCTTCTTTCTTGGCTCTAAAGGCGAAACGTGCGGAAATCAGGTGTTTCAGTTCGATGGCTTGACCGTAAAAGTTCGCGTTCCTGAATGCTTAGAATCCAAGTATGGCAAAACGTTAGAGTGTGCGGTGAGTCCGTTTCCCTATGGTCAAGACAAACTAGAGCAAGCCTTGTCAACAACTGGATTCACCACGAATAAAAAAACAGGTCAACAGATTCCGATTCGGTACGGTCTGGCGATGACGCACCGATTCTACGCTAAAGATTTGCGCGGGTTTTGGGCTGTGACCGTTGATCTGCCAGCACCTAAACGAGTCACTAGACCCCGGCAGTATGGCTGTATCGGGATTGATATCAATCCAAAGTCTGTCGGTTACGCCGTCGTTGACCATGACGGTAATTTGGTGGCGAAAGGTCGCTTACCGTTTGATATCAGTTCTAAACGGCGTGGTCAAACGTTAGCCATCATTGCGGATGTTTGCAATTCACTGGTGAATTTGGCACTCTGCTATGAAATGCCGATTTGCTTTGAGAATCTTGATTTTAGTGTCAAGAAATCACAGTTACGTGAGCGTGGTAGAAAGTACGCTCGAATGCTGTCAAATTTTGCCTATAGTCGATTTATTGAGCAACTAGCGTTGCAATGTGGCAATGCAGGAATTGAGGTCATCCGCCGTAATCCAGCATGGTCAAGCTTTCTCGCGCTGGTGAAGTATTTAAGAATGTACGGTATGAGCAGTGATGAAGCTGCGGCAATAGTTCTAGCGCGTAGAGCTATGAATTTGTCTGAACGGCTTCCCCGCTCCATAACCGCCTTGCTCGGAGTGAATCCGCGTAAGCACGTATGGAGCGGGATTAACCAACTGAATAAAGTCCTCACTGGGATGTCACGCCATGACTTCTACAGTGTCTCTAACTGGGAATTCAAGGTCAAGCCTTTGATTGAATCTGCTCGTCAGATCGAGTCAAAGGCAAGCCGTAAGGCACTTTGAACAGGCATAGCATCTAGCCGCTAGGATGCGATGTGGTCAGATTATCACTTTTGGGTAGTTTTGTCCATACATGAATGAGCGGTCAACGTAGTAGTCAATGTCATTGTGATCACGGGCAACAAATACCCACTGGTCAGCCGCCGCAGGTAAACTGGTGAAGAAGGTGATGATGCTAGCTAGAATTAGATGTTTGAGCTTCATCAAGCCTCCTCACTCATCGCGATCGCACCCTAACGCTTGCAGTCGTTTTGCTCGTTTCACCCGCACCTGGGTATCGTCACTACCACTGGCGATTAGGATATTTCTCTTTAAAACATTTATATCAACGCTATTGAATTTTCTGTCGTCAAATGACTGATCCACTTCGATACCACTTGAATAATTTTCTGCTCGTTTACCCTGAGTCGTGAGGGGCCACAGCATTGTTCGTCCGTCATCACCGCCACTGGCTAAGTAACAACCCCCGTTACTCAAAGCCACAGATCGTACAGGTAGACTACCATGACCATTCGACCAGCGATCAATAATTTCACAAGACTGATTATCCACCAAACAGGGTCGCATATCCCATAGAGTAATGATACCTTGATTGTCAGATGTTGCCAAAAGATAGGGTTTTAATTTAGCAATATCCATGCTTAGTATATAGTCATCTTGTCCCCCTTCCTGTCCAGCTTTGTAGGTTACTTTACGCAGAGAATTATCTCCCAAGTTTAAAATAACTAACTGATTAAATCGTCCAGCAACGGCTAAATTCTGATTTCCTTGTCCTATAAACTTTAATCCATAGACAGCAAAATCAAAGTTTAGCTCCAGAACGGGTTCTTTTTCAGGATCAAATTGCCCTAGGTTTTGATGTAAATCTTGATAAATGTCCCAGCCTAGCACCTTACCACTGCCATGACCGCTAAAAAGATAGCGAGAGTCTTCGGTAAATTCTAAAGCTAAGACACGATCATCTTTTTGGAAAACAAAGGAATCCATTAATTTTGGAGTTTCCGCCAACAAATTTAACAGTTGAATCTCACCATTTTCCAACCCCGCCGCGACGAAGTTGTTATCTACTGGTTTATAACGAATAACGCGCACCGCTTTACCTGTATTGGCAATCTCATCTACTTCTGGATTCGCAAAGGGATTAAAAAAGCCATCGACTCGCCATTTAATTAAGGTTTGGTCATTGGAACCACTGACGACATTCTGGCTCATGCCATTGAATTGCACCGAATTAACTTCCGCCTGATGTCCAAACCTATCATTATTAGGATTAAGCCAAGAGAGTGCCCAAAGTAGGTATAAAATCAGGAGTCCACCAGCGAAAAGTAACCAGGTGGGAATGATTGGATAAACATTCAGTTTTAAAAATTGACTCGTGGGATTAGTATTTCCTAGACGCTGATCCGATAACGTCGCCATTGCTTCTAAAGAAAGTTCCTTTTTTCGACCCCATAAATGGCGTCGAGCTTGAACTCTCAGCGGCGCTTGAGCCGTTTGACCCGGATTTAATTCGGCGGGTTTATCCGGCAATTCTAAGGTACATTCCTGTTGGTCTTCACCCTGAATAGTAACAGTAACCTGTTGCTGAAGATTGCTATGATTCTCAAATTCCAAGGTGTAGGGAACTGGTGAATTCCGCCAGTTGGGTATCCAAGCGCGTTTGGTGGGAATTTGCTGCTGTTTGGGAGTGGCGCTAAACTCAACCAACCCCATCGGTAAAACTTCTAGCGTACCTTCCACTTGGGCGGGAGAACCATGGCGATGAGTCGCCGCGATCGCAAAGGGATAAATCCGGCTGGGGGCTTGGGAAATGTCAGGAATTTGGCAAATAAATGTTTCAGTGATTTGTCCGTTTGGAGGTAGATATAACTGGCGTTCGGTTCCATCGACAATCCAGGTCGAATCTAAGCCCGAAAGTTTCAACGTAACATGGGTTTCCAGTTGACTGGGATTATAAACTCGTACTGGAATTTCATCTTCATTTGCCGGATATTCTTGAAACTCCCGCACTGGCAGATCCAATTTCAACGGAATTGAACCCGTACCCTGTTCTAGAATTAACCGCAATACTTCTCGGTCTTCATCCGGGAGTTCCATGGAGAAGACACGCACCGTTAAGTTCATCAATCCGACAAACCCGGGTACAGGATTATCGACAATCGCCACCTGAAAATGGGTGACATCACCCGGCGGCTTTTTAGTCCCCACTTCTGGGGAGATTGTGTACCAATCCGGAAGCCGATCACCATCAACTCCAGCTGCCGTTACTTCCACCTGAAAACTGGCAAAGCGCTCGCTATCATTAACGACTTTAACTTCAAATGAAGCAGGTAGACCTCCTGGCTTAAATCGAAGTTGTTTTGGGGAAACCGTTGTATCAATTAAATTATCTACCATTATTGTCCTTCCTTACTCCCGAACCTCCCCCAGTTTCCCTGTGACACACCGAGCGTGTTACCGAGCGAAGCCGAGGTAAGTCGAGGTGTTCCCTGTTCCCTGTTCAACACCCTACATTAACTTATCAAACAGCTCATCGCGAGGCGATCGATCTGACGGTTGTGATGGCTGAGAGGGCTGGGATGGGCGTGACATCGTAACTGTTGGTGGTGGTTGTTGTCCACGGGTTAGTTGTCGGCGACGCCAAGCTAAATGCAAAATATTAATCCCTATTTCCTGAGCTGTACGGATCGCTTCACGGGAAAGAACTTGCTTTTCATTAATTCCCCAAGCCTCCGATAGGTTACCGATCGCGACAATAATTCCCCCACCACTTAAAATTTGAATCGGCTTTCTATTGATACGAGGTGTCGTGGCGAAGAGAAAGGGTTGAGTCCGCAGTAAGTCGTGACGGTCTAATTTTTCCAGGGGCGTTAACTGGGTTCCCATACTTTGAGCAAACTCTTGGAATCGACCCGCGATCGAATTCTTGCGTCTGGCTAACTCTGTAGCAATCATCTCTCGTTCACTGACAATATCTTGTCGGCATTGCTTTAATCTTGTATCCGTATCAATATTGGGGTTATCATCGATTTGGGTTAGCGCCTGTTCGAGTTCTTGGTAAACCTTGCTTAGGTCTTTAATCGCATTGCCTTGAATCCAATGTTTCAATCCTGCCGACGCTTCGACTAAAAGTGTACCTCCTGCCTTTAAATACTGTCGCAGCACCTCAAATTCTGATTCTCCTAATACCTGAACTTGGCGATCCGTCATGAAAAATAAATCATACTCTAAAATAGCTTGTAGCTCTGCCGATTTTAAACTAAATTGTCCAATTTTATCACTTCCCTGGAGGGCGGGATAAAGTCCAGTGGTTGATTGTAGAAGATAGGAAAGATTTGATAAAATATGCTCTTGTTCAGAGTCATCCACAGCTAACCCTTTGTACATGGCAACGTGAACGATCGCCTGAGGTCGAGCTTGGGGCTGAAGACGGTGGCGCAAGTCCAACTGGTTATAGCTAGGCGAGAAACTATTGACGGGCGCTTCCAGTTTAACTTTTCCAGCTTTGAGTAGAATCCGACAGAGTTCAACATCCCCTTCTGTGGGTGGATTTGCCTTTTCATCAATCCGAAATGTTTCGACGATTCTATCGGTAACTCTACGGGTGCGTAATTCGGCGGGATCTCTAAATTTAACTACCAAATACACCATCAACGGTTCTTCTGAAGTCGCTTCTGAAGAAATCCGATAGGACATGGGTTCTGGCACTACGATAAAATTGCCAAATAAATCAATAGCAAGTCCCGGTTGAATTTCGACCCAACGTTCATCTCGATATTTCGCCACAACATCAGCGGGGGCGGGAACAACATAGACGCCCAACCCGAAGACAATTCCGGGCTGATGTAGAGATTGGTAAAAGGTACTATGATACTGGCGGTGATAGTGGTGAGCTAACTGCCAACGTTGGGCATCAATTAGTAAGCCGTCTGTGACATGGAGACGTTCAAATTGTTGGAGAGATGGGGGAGGGAAGTGGTTAGTCATTGGTCATTTGTTATTTGTCATACTCGCTTCGCGAGAAGCCAGCTACGTCCTTCGTCATACTCGCTTCCCTTGAGAAGCCAGCTACGTCCTTCGTCATTCAATATAGAGTTCATAAGTACAAAAGGCGGGTTTTTCTTGGCGGATAATTTGATGCACTAATAATTCGTCAATTTTAGTCGGGGGTTCAGGGCGCAGTCGGACAATGAAATGATACGGTTGTCCGCCACCAATCAGGGAGTCTTGATTTAGGCGTGTGTTCCCCATCATAAATCCCTGACCAAACACTTCTTGAATACAAATATGCTTTTGATGTTCGGGAAGATGCTCATCCAATGGTAAGTCCGTAAATAGATGCAGGTAAAATCGTAATCCCCGACGTGTACCCCGCCAGCGATAAATCTCCATCGCCTGACGAATCAGATAGCGCTGTCGCTGTAGGCTTAAAGCGGGGTTGAGTTGCCAACCTACCCAATGTGCCAGAAAGGGTAGAAGGGTTTCTGGTGTCATTAAGGGGTCGAGATACGCCCATAAAGCCTCCAGGGATTGTAAGGTAGGTTCAAAGGCTTGCTCGAAAATTTTCAGAAAGCGACCGATAAAATCGACTTCTTGATAAATTTCGGGTACAAAGCTTAGATATAAGCTACGAGGGCGAACATAGAGATTAAAGCTCGCCGATTCAACATATTTGCTCCCCGTTCCCGATTGGCTGGAATAGACATAAATCTGACCGCGATAATCAAGACGGTGAGAGGGTTTAGTATCCCAATCCTGATTAGACTCAAAGAAATCGGTTGGCATATAAAAGCGAATCACCACTTCCATGCGCCCCCCAGCACGAAGTTCTCGCCCTTCCATACCCAAACGATACCATTGGGAGGGAAAATCTCCCTGGATTTGAATATCTAAGTGTAAGGTTTGGTTGCTGAGGTTTTCCAGTTCCAGCAGCAGTTCACTCGGTTCTCCTGGATAGAGAGTGAGGTAGCAACCACGACGTTCTGTGTCCCGCGTGGCTTGGTTGAGTAAAGGTGCGGCTGACTCGCTTGACCCCGCAATCGGCTGAGGGGTGACCTCTGGCAACTGCATGGAGGTTAGTTGTAGGCGTAAGGGTAGTATATCGCGAGCTTGTGTCATACTAAATCCAGGTTAACTCCCCCTGTTTTGGTAAGTCGGTGGGGACAATTAACGTTAACGGTGGGGATCGTCATTTGTAATTCGTCATTCGTCATTCGTCATTTGTAATTCGTCATTCGTCATTTGGTCAGGGCGGGTTTTGTACAAACGTTGTCATCAATAGCGAAACTGGATTCCCTAAACCCGCCCCTACACATTCAAATTAGGTATTCTCCCCTACTTCATCCGAGCAACTCTACATCGTTCGGTCAGTGTATCTAATTGCATATACCATGGAGTGATTATAGCAGTGAATAACGACGGTTCCACTCAGGAGGTTAGTGAAAATAAACTCAACCCTATTAAGTTGTGTAAATACCTCTCAAACCCTTACATAAGAAGTAGCTGGCTACTCAGACGAAGTAAGTATGACTCCCTCTACTGTTAACTTTTATTGTGCCTACCGACTTATCATTTCTGTCCCTTGCAAGTGCCAGTATTAATCTGTTAATCAACTTCCTTAAAAATCAAGATAAAGCTGATAACGTCTGACCATCACTAACTATATATTGATCCTTCGGCTACAAGGGGAGAATGGACGACTCCAATTCTGCTCACTCTAACACTGATTCAGCAAATCCTATTGAGTTCTCTGTGTCAATCTGTGTCCCTCACTATTCAATGTTCTGTCTGTGCCATTTTCTTGTCTGTGTTCTCTGTGTTTTTGTCAAGAGCCTGCAATGATTTTTATCGTAAGTTTAATAAAATACATGCGTCCAAGGGAACGTTGGGCGGGAGACGAAAACCATTGCGCTGGTGGCGGCACAGGATCGCCATCCCATCAGCAGATTGTGGCGCAAATTGCGGCAACCTGGGTCGAGTCATCCCGGACATTATTGCCCGTGATTGGGTTATCCGAATTTATCGATACCATTAATCTGCCCTTAATCGTCAGTAGTCGAGAACGTGGGCCACAACGAGTGCGATCGCCCGTCTCAATTCACACTTATGTAATCAAATTAATCACATGACCAGAGCGTAATCGATTATTATGCCAGGAACAAATTAGACCCAACGGACCAGGATCAATAACAGGGGTTCGCGGTAAGGTTCGCATCCAATTTTGTCCCTGACGGCGTAATTCAAATAGCTGTACCGCCCCTAAATACTGTACCCCAGGAACGCTTTGCAATAAGGTAACAATATCCGATGAATAAACTGGGCGACCAAACGACCACCCTTTACCCTCTGAACCCCCAGTTAAAGGATTGAGAAAACGATAGAGAGCGGTTTGTAGTTTCAATAATATTTCTTGTTGGGCACGGGGATTATTATAAGCTGTATCCAGAGCAACTTCCGTTTGTACCGCAACCCCAACGTAATCGGGTTGGCTACAGAGGATTTCTACACCGAGTAACCGTCGTTCATCGAGATAACTCAGCACTCGTTCGGTGAGTTGCGGGGTTAGCGTTAATACATCTGGATCAATTCCTTCACCGCGCTCAATCCCATCCGTATTAGCGTTGGGTACAAGCAGCAGACGTACTCGTCCGGCGTCTTCTTGGCGAATGGGTGATAAGCATAACACGCGAGCAATAGAGCCGCCTCCAGCTTCCATGGCTAGGTATTCAAAGTCTTCGCGAGTGACGGCGCGATCGCGGGTTCTTAGGAGTCGCGGTACCCGGATCACGGCTTGTTCTAAAGATTCCGCATCAGCGCCATTCCGGGCGGGAGAATAGTTAATCACGTTCGCCACATAAGGAACAGCGGATTTGAGGATTTGAATCGCGCCCCGTTGCACGTTACCCTGTTGACCACCCCCAATGCGATAGGTAGCCATTTGGATCACAGCACCTCTAGGGGGAACTGCGCCATATTGACGTTCCATCGACTCCATCGCTGCGCCCTCCCGTCGTTCTACCCCGCTATTTCTACCACTGACTAAACTGAGCATTTGCGACGGGACTCTCTGGGACTGGGAACGCCACCGCGTTTGTTCTCGCAGTTGAGAGGGTTCTCGTAATAGGGGACCAAATTGAATGATGCCAGTAATCGCATCAATGGTATAGTGCAAGTCTTCGGGACCTGAGTCAGCAAAATCATTGACTTCTTGCCAGATTTGGGGTAATCCTCCCGGCGGAATCACCAGAATATGTTCCTCTTCCCGACGGGGTAAAATTCCCCGTCCTTGCAGTTGAAAGGTTTGACCGGGATTTCCATCACTTTCACCCAGGATTTCATTGCGAATCGTGGTACATTGGGTGACTTCAACGGTACCGCCAATCGACCGGACATCTAAACCAACGATGCGCGGGGAACGCATATAACCGGGTTGATTGAACTGAGGTTCACTGTAAATACAGCGCAGCCAGCGTCCCTGATAGGTAACAAATTGGGTAACGGGTAAACGCAGGGGTAAATGGAGAACAACATCCGCCCCTTGTAACGGATCACCCCCTTGACGGATCAGTTCGCTGAAACTAAATCCTTTGGTACTATCATCGGCTTCTTGGAGCAGGATAGGTTCCCAAAACATACCATTCCAGGCTTGCCAAAGGCGAGGGGGATCTTCAGGATTAATCCCGGTGGAGGTAGCGGCTTCACCCCTAATCCGGAGGGCGATAACATTGCCTTCGATGGGTTGATCCCCCTCAAAGACGAGATAAAAGCAATTTCCCACTTGGGGTTGTTCATTAAATATAGATAATTCTAAGCCTTGCCATTCGCCACCGGGTTGCTGAGTCCACGTTCCCACGAAGCGATCGCGCAACACTTGGGGTTCCTCTTCAGCAATGTCCGAGGTGAGAAAATGGCGGATACTGGGTTTAGCAATCACCAGGGGGCGATCGGTGCTAAAAATAATCGCATCGTCGGCTTGGGTGCGTACTGTCGCCACTTCGGTTCCTGTGGGAATCGTGTAGGCTTCGGGGAGAGACGAACTCAGATAAAATGTTTGCTGGGTTTGCGCCGGGGTTGGCGCTTGCAGGCGAATCCCCAGTAATTCCAGAAAGGTAACATAGTTACGCCGGGGAACTTGATTGAACCGCAGCAACATTTGGTCAGTTAACCAGGCGAACAGTTCAATCAGCGTGATCCCGGGGTCACTGGGGTTGTAATTCGTCCATTCTGGACAGTAGCGGGGAATGCGGAGGATACACTCTTCCACCAAATCCTGAAACGCGCGATCGTCTAGATCCGATTTTGGTAAATTCGGTAAAAAATCAAATTCCATAGTTTGTCATTTGTCATTCGTCATTCGTCATTTGTCATTCGTCATTCGTCATTTGTCAGCGGTACACACAATTGTAGGGGCGCAAGGCTTGCGCCCTTAATCATGTACCTCACAACACCGATAAATGCTGTAATTCATCAAAAAACGTACCACAATCTACAAAATCCTTCCTTTTGTAGAGACGTTCCGGTGGAACGTCTCTTTAGGCTATACGGATTAGTCTCTACTCACCAGAGGGCTGAAGATAGAACGGATAAACTAAACTTCGAGTATCATGGGAATCTTTCGGATGATATTCAATAATAATATTGACGCGACCGCGAATGGGGTCAGGTTCTGTATAAACGCCATCCAGTACAATTCGAGGTTCCCACATTTTCAGGGCTTCCTCAACATACACCCGAATCAGCAAAAGCGTTTGGGTATTCATTGGTGCAAAGGCGAGTTCAGACAGGCGTGATCCAAAATTTTGTCGGTAAACCCGTTCACCCACCTTGGTTCCTAGGATTAGCGCGATCGATTCTTCGATATTCCGGATATCGGCGCTGAGTTGTAGGCTTCCTTGTAAGTTTCCTCGTAAGGGAAATGATAGTCCCCTACCCAGATAATCTCGTGGCTGATTATTTGTAATGTCTGCCATTTCTATAAATTTAGTGTATTAGGATAAGTGCGACTTTCCTAGTGGACTGACACAGCTAAAATTGTGGAATCGATTTGACGTTTAACCCTGAGCGAAGTCGAAGGGTTAAACCGGGCGCACGTCGGTGCGCCCCTACAAAGCTAATCCGCCAATTAATGTGTGCCACGCCACTAGAACGTTCTTTGATGTAACTTCAGTTAATGGTTAGAAAATGTCAAGAGTCAATTGCCTAATTCCTACTCATAAAGGGGGGGAGTTAACCCCCTACTCATAATCCTGACTTCTGTAGAACTCCTTTTGCTGTTCTATCCCTCTTTCTTTTTCTGTTCTTCCTCAGCTTTCTTTTTCGCTTTTGCTGCGGCTTGACTAGCTTGAGCTTCCATTTGGGCTGCCATAGCGCTGGTATCTACAGAAACACTGGTAGCTGGTCCACTACCGATGAGAACAGTAGGACAACCCATTAAAATTTTATTGGGCGGACCTAAAGCTTCTAAAACAGTGTTGCCCATAAAACAAGCTGGGAGTCCATTAATCAAAACCGACGTACTACCGTCAATAACCACGCCGGGTCCATGGGGAGGTATAGGCAAGGGTGTTGTGCAAGTATGAATATCAACTGTAGCGCCAATACCGCCAGCCGCCGCACCTGCAGCTGCTCCACTAGCTGCCATACTGGAGATGAGACTTCCCATCACGCCAGCCATTGTCGCTTTAGTCGCCTCTTCTGCTGCCTTTGCCGCCGGCGCAGCTGGCGTACCAGCCGCTGATACTGTCGCTGCCACAGCCGTTTTGATAATGGCGTCAGATGCTTTTTTGGCAGATTGCAAGACGGCTGCTGATGCTGCGGGGATACCCCGCCAAGCTGGTTTTCCGCCAATTAATACATTAAAACTACCGGGTCCGGGTGTTAATGT
The DNA here is from genome assembly GCF_040218245.1 of Coleofasciculus sp. E1-EBD-02. Lineage (NCBI taxonomy): Bacteria > Bacillati > Cyanobacteriota > Cyanophyceae > Coleofasciculales > Coleofasciculaceae > Coleofasciculus > Coleofasciculus sp. E1-EBD-02. The sequence goes on from NZ_JAVJQN010000084.1 coordinate 12,516, forward strand.
GGGTGGAAGATGAGCTACGTTGTCGCCAACTCTTGCTGCGGGTTTACCCATAAAAAACTCCTATTTGTCTAATTAAGTTTAATTGGTGTACCTTTAACAGCCACTGGACCTGTGGCTTTAATATCGATTTTCTGGGCATCTAGGGTAATGCTAGTCCCTTTTATCGTAATGCTGTTACCCATTTGTTTCATAGTAATCGTTGTTCCACCACATTTCAGTTCGATTTTTCTTCCTCCATCATCTAAGAGAACATAATGACCATCCTGAGTTTGGACTTCTGCCTTTTTGTTTTTATCGTCTAAGCGGAGATAATGACCATTTTTAGTTTTCGCTTCTATAAATTGTTCGGTATCATTCAGGTGTAAATGATGATTGTATACCGTATCTAGATAAACTCCTTTCTTACTGCTTCCTTTATCCTCTTCAACAAACTGTAACGTATGACCCGTGCGAGTTTTCAACGTCCGCAGTCGAACCTTGCCATCCATGACACTATCAGTCACTGCTTCTGGCGGTTTATCCTTGCCATTCCAAACTCCACCAATGACATAAGGATGATGAATATCCCCATGTTCAAATGCGACTAACACCTCATCATTGACCTCGGGAATACAGTCAAACCCGCGTCCGGGTCCTACGCCAGCCGCCGCGATTCGCGCCCAGTAGCTTGCATGTTCTTCGGTTAGGGTAGGAAACTTGACTCTAACTCGACCCCAACCATTAGGGTCATTATTATCGGTAACAATACCGACAAGTAATGTTTGTCCCGGTTGAAACGGCGCTTCGTGGGATAACAGGGGCGGGAGATTATCGCCGCGTAATCCGCGTATCGTGAACTCTGTGGTGTAAATACGTTCGTCGAACAGGTGACGGGTTTCTGTAACGTAATATTCCCCACTATACTTGCCTAAATCGCTGAGTTTGATCACCCGCCCAGGGCGAATTTTGGGGTTTCCTTCTGCTTTAGCATCAGCATGAACAAATTCTCCGCCTAACTCATCACATACGGCTTGGGCTAGGGTTCTGGCTTCAGTCGCATTGAAGACAGGCTGATCCACTAAAATCATTTTGGGTGTGGGTGGCTTACCTTTAAAGCTGGTACTGGTGCTAGCCCCATTCCCATAATCGTTTTTGGTATGTACCTGTCCTCGATTCGCTGTTTCTACAATTGAACGTTTTTGACTGTAGTCCCAGCCTCGGACTTCAACTTCACTCACCTGTTCAGCGCTACTGACTCTAACCTGAAAACTATGGACATCTTTAAGCCATTTGAGTTCTAGAGATTCATCAACTTTGGGTTTGCGGAAGTTTAATTTTCCATCCTGGACAAAAAATTCAAACCCGTTGCGGGCGGCGCGATCGCGTAAGAATTCCAGATTGGTCTGATTTTCTTGGAACACATAACCATTTGACCCATTGATATCCCCGTATCCATAAGGTCCCCCAGTTTCATCAATCGTACCTGTGGGTATCCCGACTTCCCCAGCAATTTTATTCACAATATCGGTATCGGTCATATTCTGGAATGAGCGATTATACCGTCCCCGCCACAGTCGATGGGAAATATCGTAGCCGCGAATAATCATCGGCGCTTCGGAGTCACGGGTAAAGTGACATTCCATCGCCGTGATTTCCCCTTCTAGGATGTAATTTCTCTCTTCCTCTTCAAACTCGCGGGCTTCGGTCGTACTTGACCCGAACCCTATCTTAATCGTTTTACCAATTTCAAATAAGCCTGCATGTCGCCAGGTTTGATCCTCGCTGCGCCCCGGAAAGTAATCATTCTTAATCACTAACGTGAACATTCCGGGAAGATGGAGGCTTTCTTCCACCGCGATTTCAATAATGTCGTCAATTAACGCTTTGGACGCTAACTGACCATCAATTTCTAAAATCGGTTCAGCTACATAAGTAACAGCCATGACGACCTCTAGAATCAAGACTTGGCACTGAGTTGTGCCGCTGACTGGGAATTTACCCAGGGGGAATTGATGTGAGAAGGGGACAATTTAGGCAGAAAGCAGGGGCTTGGGGGATTTTTTTAGTGTATTGCCTGCCTGTTTCGCTTGCCTTAGTTTTACGTTTTGTAAACTAATCTGAATAACCTGTTTAAGATGAATGTAGCATTCATCTGCCAAATTCAACAGGTCACTATTGTGACATCCTCCTACACCAAATCAAAGATTATGGTGTAGGCTTCCTCAAATCACTTTGAAGATTTCCTGGTTACTCCCTTTCGGGGTGGCGCCACTTGCCTAGATTGGTTTTGGTTTTCACCAACCCCCGGTAGATCGGCT